>CAJXIC010000389.1 GCA_913054385.1 uncultured Pseudomonadota bacterium | reverse complement strand
CTTGCTCTATCGCTACAGTGAAGTATTCCGATCGCTCCTGATGCTCTTTGACGGGGTGCTGGTGGCGGCCTGCTGGCTTGGCGCCTACGGACTGCGCTTTCATGTGGGACTTCCGACACCTCTGGGTGTCCCTGAATTTCGGTCCTACCTGTCCGTGCTGTTGCTCATCGTTCCGCTCTGGTTCGTGCTGTATCGAAGTTTCGGCCTCTACTCGCCGCGTCGTTCGGGGTCGATCTACGCAGAATCGTTTCAGTTGCTTCGCGCCAATGCGCTGGGCGTGCTGGCGCTGGTCGCGATCACCTTCTTCCTGCGTAGCTACTTCTATTCGCGTGGAGTGATCGGGATCTTTGCGTTGCTGTCGGTGTCTTCGGTCATCTGCGTACGTGCCTTGATCCGGCTCGGCCTGCAACGCATGCGTCGCAAGGGCTACAACCTGCGCTTCGTCGTGGTGGTGGGGCGCGGACGCCTGGCCGAGGAAGTCATCGACCGGATTCATTCCCGACCAGAATCGGGTCTGCGAATCCTGGGCGTCTTCGCCGAGGGGCACCCGCCGGCCGGCGGCCGGATCTGGGGCGTGCCGGTCCTCGGGGGCTACGGAGCCCTCAAGCCGCTGCTCGCTGAGCGGAGAGTCGACCAGGTGATTCTCGCCATGGGGCGGGACGAGGGGACGGCGCTAGAGAAGGTGATTCGCGACCTCGACGACGAGACCGCAAACCTGATCTTCGTTCCGGACCTGATGCACATCATGACCCTGAACTCGTCGGTCGACGAGATCGATGGCATGCCGGTGATCAGTCTGCGCCAGACGCCTCTCGTGGGGTGGGCGGCCGTGCGCAAGCGGAGTTTAGATCTGGCGATTGCCATCCCGGCCTTTCTGATCTCGCTGCCGCTGCAGCTCGCCATCGCGGCAGCGATCGGGCTGAGCCAGGGGCGGCCGATTTTCTACCGCCAGGAGCGCATGGGATTGGACGGACGGCTCTTCCAGATCGTCAAGTTTCGCACCATGCGGCGGGATGCCGAGTCGACGTCCGGGCCCGTGTGGGCCACCGCGGGGGATCCCCGACAGACGCGGCTGGGCCGCTGGCTTCGGCGCCTGAGTCTCGACGAGTTGCCGCAGCTCTGGTTGGTCTTGCGCGGGCAGATGAGCCTGGTGGGACCGCGTCCCGAGCGTCCGATCTTCATCGAGGTGTTCCGCCGGGAGGTGCCGGGGTACATGCTGCGGCACCGGATCAAGGCGGGCATGACCGGCTGGGCCCAGGTGCACGGGCTGCGTGGGGACACCTCGGTGCACGAGCGCGTCGAGCACGATCTCTACTACATCCAGAACTGGTCGATCAGCCTGGATCTTCGGATCGTCCTGAAAACGATCCGCCACCTGCTCTTCGAGCGCCGGGGGAGCTAGCGGGCGGGTTTCGTCGCGTGGGTACGGGCCGATTCGACGGCGCGCGCGAAGTTCTCCCGGAAGCTCGCGACCCCGAAGCGCTGGGCCCAGGCCGAAATCGCGTTCGGATCGAAACTTCCTGCATTTTCTTCGAAGTGTCGGATCGCCGCCCGGATGCACCCGGGCGACTGTTCGTCGAAAAAGACGCCCGTGGCGGGCGCGGCCGCCGCGCCGAGTGGCCGGACGGTGTCGCGGACACCCCCGCGGCCGAAAGCGATCACCGGACGGCCCGCCGCCTGGGCCTCCACTGCGATGATCCCGAAGTCCTCTTCCTGGGGATAGAGCAGGGCGCGGCAGCGTGCGTAGAGCGAGGCGAGTTCCGTGTCGGAAACGCGCCCGAGAAATTCCACGTTCGGCGGCGCCTTCGCCTCGAGCCTTCGGCGCAGCGGGCCGTCTCCCGCGATGCGGAGCCTTCGGTCGAGGCCGCGGAACGCATCGACGAGCAGGTCCTCGCGCTTGTAGGGCACGAACCCCGCGACCGCGAGGTAAAAATCGTCGGGCCCCCTTGGGTCGGGCGCGAAAGCACCGGTGGCCACGGGAGGGAAGACCCGCTGCGAGGACCGCGAGTAGTGTTCTTCGATCCGCTCGGCGACGGCGCTCGACGGCGCCAGGAAACAATCGACCTGCTCCGGGCGGCTGTATCGCAGGTCGAATCGCCGCAGTGCAGAGACCAGGGGCGCGGTGGCGATTTGGAGGGCCCTGGACCTCAGGTAGTGGTGCGATTGGTCCCAGACGTAGCGCATCGGAGTCAGGCAGTAGCTGACGTGAAGCGCCCCGGCGTCGTGGGGGACCGCCTTCGCGACGGCGTGACTCACCGAGACGATGAGGTCGTAACCCTCGAGCCGGAAGCTGCGAATCGCAAGGGGAAAGAGCGGCAGCCAGGCCCGGTAGTGGTGGCGGATCCCGGGGATCCGGGAGAGCGGGCTCACGTGGATCGGCAGGCGCTCGATGGCCTCGCAGGTCGACCCGGGTACGTAGACCAGCGTGTACAGGTCCGCTTCGGGGTAGAGCTTCGCCAGTTCCGCGAGAACTTTTTCGCCACCACGGAAGCCCGTGAGCCAGTCGTGCACCAGGGCCACTCGCACGCGCAGAAGCTAGCGGCTGCCTCGGCGGGTTGCTGA
>CAJXIC010000388.1 GCA_913054385.1 uncultured Pseudomonadota bacterium | reverse complement strand
CGCTGAACGCGGCCGCGGAGCAGCTCGTCGAATTCACCGCCTACGGCAACCGCATGCAGCGCCAGGGGAACCGCAGCTACGAGGCGGCGCCCCAGGGTCTGTATCCATGCCGAGGGCACACGCTCGATACCCCGCGTTGGCTGGCCCTTTCGGTGGCGACCGACGCGCAGTGGGATGCGCTGCGCGTCTTCCTGGGCGACCCCGAATGGGCCCGGGACGAGGCGCTGACTTCGCTCGGCGGGCGTCGCGCCAACCACGACCGGATCGATGTCGCGCTCGGGCCCTTCTTCGCCGAACGCGAACGCGATGAGACGATCCAAGCGCTACTGCGCGCCGGGGTTCCCGCCGCGCACCTCACCGACGCGCGCGCCTCCAGCGAGCAGCTGCAGTTCTGCGCCCGGGGTTTTCACGAAGTGCTCGACCATCCGGTGGCAGGGGCGATTCCGCATCCCGGGCTGCCGTTCCGCTACGCGTCGGTGGCGAGTTGGCTGCGATGCCCGGCGCCGACTCTCGGTCAGCACAACCGCGAAGTGCTCGAAGAACTTGGCTACGCCCGCGAGGAAATCCAGGCTCTCGAGGCCGCGAAGATCATCGGAACGCGCCCCGAAGGACTTTGATTCGCGGGGCTCAGTCTGCGACGTCGAAGCCGAGCAGTGTCGAGAGTTCTTCGAGTGCGGCCTCCGGGGTCACGACCTTGATCGTCGCCATGCCCAGCTTTCGCGCGGCCTTGAGGTTGGCGCCGATGTCATCGAGAAAGATGGCCCTCGCGGCGGCGACACCGAGACGCTGGCAGGCGATTTCGTAGATTCGGGGGTCGGGCTTGCGCACGCCCTCGACGCTCGATTCGACGAAGGCATCGAAGAGCGGTGCCAATTCCGAGACGGCGCCTTCTCGCCCCGCTTCGGGAACCCAGTTGTTCGTGATGGCGCCCACCCGCAGTCCGCGGTCGCGAATCGTCTGGATCGCGCGCAGCATTGCCGGCCGGGGGCCCGAACTCGTGGCAATGCGCTCCATCATGTCGCGTGCGCAAAGGCTCTCCCCAGCCGCGAGACAGTCCGCCTCGAAGGCGCCGAAGAAAACTTCCATCGAGATCTCGCCGCGTTCGAGACGCGACCAGGCGCCGCCGGGGGCCGTGTCGACCACGACGCGGTTGACGGTGCCGACGGGGATACCGATCGAGCCCTCATAAGCGGCAATGGCATGCAGCGGCGAGTCGAGTACGACGCCTCCGAGATCAAAGAACACGGCTCCATACGCAGTCAATTCGCTTCTGCCTTTCGACGGGTTGGGGGGGGGCGGCGGCGCAGTCTACTCGCGGTGCGGGCGACGCGGGGCCTCTTGCGCCGCGAGTGCATCCACTTCGGCAAGGCCCGCTTCGAAACCCGCAATGCGCTCACCCGAGGGCCGCCACGCGAGCCAGCCGAATCCCGTGGCACAGCTCGCCAGGGCGCCAGCCGCGCCTTGCAGCCAGCGGCGCCGTGACACGCGCGCCGAAGTCTTTGCCGCGCCGACGGCGAGGGCCAGCGTTGCGATCGCGGCGCCGCCTTCGATCTTCTGTCGGGCTCGGGCTTGGTCGAGCCCGGTCTCGAGAATGGCGCGCGCCTGCTCGAGGCTGGCGGGGTCCGGCGGTGTCTGCGGTTTCGCCCGGCCGCCGACTTCGAACTCCGCGAAGACACCGGCGTGGTCCGAGGCGCTCGAAGGCTCTCCGCCGATGTTCTGCACCTCGTCGAAGGCTCGCCGGACGGTGACGGGAACGACGCCGCGATCGGCGCCGTCGCGGCTGAAGAGATAGTCGATGCGTTCGTTTTCGACCCACGAACCCACCGCGCGGTAGGTGTTTCCCGCGTGGATCGTGGCCTCACGGCGGTCGAGTAGGGCGGCGGCGTCCCCGGAGCCTCCAATGCCGGTCCAGATCGCGTACTCGGCTTCGCCCTCGCGGAAGTTGAAGTCTCCGGCTGCGATGAGAGGCGCCGCGACGGTGCGGATCGCGGTGGCGAACTGGACGACCTGGGCGACTCGCGTCTCGAAGTAGCTGTCGGATTGGGTGTCTTTCGCGTACCGCGCGTGCAGGTGGGTATCGGCGAAGGCCAGCGGCCCATCGGGTGTCTCGACCCGCAGGATCACGAAGCCCTTGCCGCCGTAATAGTCGCTGTGATCGAGGCGCAGGGCGTCGCCCTCCACTCGGAAGCTCTGGAAGTGGGCCGCCTCGATCGGGAAGCGCGAGAGAACCAGTAGCCCGCTGCCGCCGCGCGCCTGGGGACGCATCCAGTGGTGGCGGTATCCCGCACTCGCTCCGGCTGCCAGGAGTCGCGCGCGGCTGCCCTCGGTCCAGGCCTCCTGAAAGGCCACGAGGTCGGCGTCATATTCCGGGAGTGCTTTGCCAATGGCCGCGATGCGCTCGGCCTCGAGGGGCGCGATCCCAAAGGGCAGGGCCCAGACGTTGAGGGTGAGGACGCGGATGCGCACGGCGATCCAAGCTATCACAGGGCTGCCCTGCGGAGGCTTGCGCGGCGCCGGTGATGGCTTACGAGCGCTGTCCGTACTGCACGGTGAACTGCTTGGTCTCGGTGAAGACGCGC
>CAJXIC010000387.1 GCA_913054385.1 uncultured Pseudomonadota bacterium | reverse complement strand
TCGATCCGCGCGGCGCATGCGGGTGTCACCACCGGCGAGTGGGCCGACACCCTACGCAAGCTCTACGGCGAATACCGCGCCCCCACCGGCGTGGTCATGGGCCAGGCCAGCGCCGCCGGCGATGCGGCAAAGGACGTGCAGGAGCGCGTGCGCGCCCTCTCGACCAAACTCGGCCGCCCGCTGAAGTTGCTCGTGGGCAAACCCGGCCTCGACGGCCACAGCAACGGCGCCGAACAGATCGCAGTCAAGGCGCGCGACGTCGGGATGGAGGTCGTCTACGACGGCATCCGCCTCACCCCTGAAGAGATCGTGCAATCCGCCCGGGACGAAGGCGTGCACGTGGTGGGGCTCTCGATCTTGTCGGGTTCCCACGGCGTGCTGGTGGTGGACGTGCTCGAGGGCCTGCGCAAAGCCGGCCTCGGAGACATTCCGGTGGTCGTGGGCGGCATCATCCCCAGCGAAGATGCGCGGCTGCTGACCGAAGCCGGCGTCCGCCGGATCTACACCCCCAAGGACTACAACATGACCCAGATCATGGCCGACATCGTGGAGACCGTCGCGGAGAGCCATGCCGGAGCCTGAGAGCCATGCCGCTTTCTGATTGGGCGGACCGCCTGCTGGCGCGCGACCGCGACGCCGTCGCCCCCGCCCTCAACCTCGCAGACGACGCCCGGCCCGAAGCCGTGGCGGCCACGCGGACGCTACTCGACCGCCTCGAAAGCGAAGCGCCGCAGCGCGCGCTGCGCATCGGCATCACCGGCGCACCGGGCGCGGGGAAGTCGACGCTGATCGACGCGCTGGTGCGCGAACTGCGCGCGAATGATCGAACCGTCGGCATCATCGCCGTCGATCCCTCGAGCCAACGCAGCGGCGGCGCCCTGCTCGGCGACCGCATGCGCGTGCGGTCGGGTGCTTCGGACGAGGGGGTCTTCCTGCGATCGATGGCCGCCCGCAGTCGCCTCGGCGGCCTGGCGGACGCGACCCGTGCCGGCGTCGAGATCCTGGCAGCGGTCTTCGACTGGGTGCTGGTCGAAACCGTGGGCGTGGGGCAGTCCGAATCCGACGTTGCCCATCTCGTCCACAGCCTCGCGTTCGTCGCACACCCCGATGCCGGGGACAGCCTGCAGTTCATCAAGGCCGGCATCCTCGAATGGCCCGACCTCTTCGTGGTCAACAAGGCCGATCTCGGCCCCTCGGCCGAGCGCTCGGCGGCAGAACTCGAGGCCAGCCTCGGCTTGGCATCGGCCCGCGAAGACGGCTGGACACCGCCGGTGCTGCTGGCCTCGGCGCGCGACAGCCGCGGGGTCAGCGAAATTCGCGAGTGCCTCGAAGCCCATCGCGCACATCTCGAAGCCAACGATCAACTCGAGGTTCGCCTGCGGGCCGGGCGCAGACACTCGCTGGTGGCCGCCCTCGAGCGGCGCTATGGGCACTTCGGCATCGAAGCCCTGGGCGGACGCGAAGCCCTCGAGAAGAAGATCGAGGCCAGCCCGCAACCCAGCGCATCGCTGGCCCTGAAGCTCGCCGAAGCCATCGAAGCAAAGCTGCGCGAAGGCTGAAAAGGAGCCTGTTGCGACCGCCGCGAGCGGGATCGCCAGCGCCACCAGCAACACGCTCATGGCTCAGGCGCATCGGCCCAGGCGGAAGGCCGCCGCCGCGACCTGGGCCAAGGACGAGAGGCCCCGTCCCAGGAGCCCTCGCGTCGGAACCGCGGTCGGCTCGGAGCTGCATGGCGGCGGCGGAGCGCTCTGCTGCGAAGGACGTCTACCGCCGGGAGGCAGAGAGCGCCCAGAGACCCACAATCGTTGTTCCGGTGGTCCGCATGGTCAGGAAGAGAATTGCGGGGAGGTAGGCAAGAAAAAAATTCAGCGCGTCATTCCAGACCCAGGAATAGAGCCATTCCTTGACGAAATAGATACCGGAGAGTTGCTGCTTCCAGAACTCGTTGGTCGAGAGGCCCCAGGAAGCGTCGCCGAATGCGATGTAGATCACGACCCAGCCGAGCAGAAAGAGTTCGATGGTGCTTCCGGCAAGCAGAAAATACCCGACGAATTTCAAGAACGATTTCGGCAGCGAGTCGGCGTTGCTCACGAGCGCGAAGATGACCAATCCCGCCAGGACCAGAGCTGCGAACGCGGCTACGAACATCGCTTGGGTGGATAGCAGAGGCGGAGCCGGGGAATCACGCGCCTATCCAGCTCTTGGACCCGTATCAAGGGCAAGAAATGGAGACTGACGCCCTGAGGCCTGTGACACTCGAGAGCGTTTCGGGGAAACCCCAGAAGACCTGGCGGAAACTTCCTGGGCCCGGCTCGCGCTACGACTCGCCGCGGCCCCGCCATTCGACATCGGGCACGCCGGCGCGCTTGTTCTCAAGGCGCGCGAGCACGAAGAGCCAATCCGAGAGGCGGTTCAGCAGGCCGATGGCCTCGGCCTCGACGATCTCTTTGCGCGAGAGGGCCACCACACTGCGCTCGGCACGACGGCAGACGGTGCGGGCGTGGTGTAAGGCTGCCGCGGCGGGCGAGCCCCCCGGCAGGATGAAGCGCGTAAGAGGCGGAAGCTCGCCCTCGAAGCCGTC
>CAJXIC010000386.1 GCA_913054385.1 uncultured Pseudomonadota bacterium | reverse complement strand
CTTCGGGAGCCAGGAAGGGAGCGTCGGTCTCGACGAGCAGGCGCTCGAGAGGCAGGCCGCGCGCCACGTCGCGCAGCTCGGTGCTGCGCTTGAAGGTCAGGATCCCCGAGAACGAGACGAAAAAGTCGTGTTCGAGGGCGCGCTTGGCAAAGGCCAGGGTTCCCGTGTAGCAGTGCAGGACGCCACGGGTCTGCCCGCCGCCCACCTCGCACCAGATGGCGAGGAGTTCGTCGTAAGCGGTGGGCCCGTCGTCGCGAACGTGGATCGAGACAGGCAGATCGAGTTCGCGTGCGAGTGCCACCTGGGCCGCGAAGGCCCGCCGCTGGTCTTCGCGTTCGGAGTTCATGTAGTGGTAGTCGAGGCCGCATTCGCCCACCGCCACCACCTCTTCGCGCGCGAGCCAGGTGCGAAGGGCGCCTTCGGTGTCGGCATCGAAGAGGTTCGCATCGTGCGGGTGGAGACCGGCGCTGGCGAAGACGCCCTCGGTGTCGCGCGCGAGATCTGCGGCCAGGGTGTTGTGCTGGAGGCCGTAGCCCGATCCGATGGCGATGAGTTGCACGAGGTCGGCCTCGCCCGCGCGCGAAAGTACCGCCTGGCGGTCTCCATCGAAGCGGTCGGCCGTGACGTGGCAGTGACTGTCGATCCACATCCGCCTAGGACTCCGCCGTCTCGATTCGCGGGAATAGCGGCGCACCCTTCACGGTTTCGGCTCCCACCGCGAGCCCTCCCCAGGCGAGATCCTCCGGCAGCCGCGCCTCCTCGAGCCTTCGCTCGTAGCCGATGCGGCAAAGAATTTCGGATGAATGCTCGGGTAGGAAGGGCGCGAGCAGGAGTGCGGTGATCCGCAGCGCTTCGCAGCAGGTGTAAAGCGTGGTCTGCACGTCTTGGGCGCGGTCGGGATCTTTCGCCGCTCGCCAGGGTTCCTTCTCCTCGAGGTAGCGGTTCGTGGTGTCTACGATCTTGAAGATCGCTTCGAGTGCCCGGTGGGTCTGCAGCGAAGCCATCGCCTTTTCGACCGCCGGAAAGGCCGCCTCGGCCGCCTCCCGCACCCTCGACTCGGCGGGGCCCAAAGCGCCCGGCGGGGGCACCCGGCCGTCGGTGTAGCGGCCCGTCATGTTGAGCGAGCGGCTGACGAGGTTGCCGAGATTGTTCGCGAGATCCGCGTTCACCCTGGCGATGAGGCGCTCCTCGGTGAAGTTCGAATCGACACCGAAGACCATGTCGCGCAACAGGTAGTAGCGGAACACCTCGAAGCCGTAGGTGGCCTCCATGGCTCGGGGCGAGACCATGTTGCCGAGGCTCTTTGAAACCTTGCGGTCGTCGACGTTCCAATAGCCGTGGACCGCCAGCCGATGCGGCGGCGCGAGCCCCATGGCCCGAAGCATCGCCGGCCAGAAGATGGCGTGGGGCTTCAGGATGTCCTTGGCGATGAGGTGCGTCGAGGCCGCCCACCAGCTCTCGAAGTCGGGCCCGTCGGGATAGCCGATGCCCGAGAGGTAGGAGAGCAGGGCGTCGAACCAGACGTAGCAGACGTAGTCGGCGTCGAAGGGGAGCTCGATGCCCCAGTCGAGGCGTTTTTTCGGACGCGAGATGCACAGGTCGCCGAGGCCGGCATCGAGCATTGCGAGCGCCTCCTTGCGGTAGCGCTCGGGTTGCAGAAATTCGGGGTTCTCGGTGAGGTAGCCCTTTAGCCACTCGAAGTGATCGCTCATCCGGAAGAAGTAGTTCGCTTCGGTGCGCTCCTCGGGCGCGCGCTCATGGTCGCGGCAGAGCCCGTCTTCGAGGTCGCGATCGGTGAGAAAGCGCTCGCAGCCCACGCAGTAGAGACCCGAGTATTCGCGGAAGTCGATCTGTCCGGCGTCGAAGAGACGCTGCAACACGTCGCTCACCACCGCCTCGTGTTGCGGGTCGGTGGTGCGCACGAAGCGATCGACGCCGATGCCGAGTTCGCTCCAGGTCTCGCGGAAGAGGTCGGAGTAGTGCGCGGCTACGGTGGCCACGGCTTCGCCCCGCGCCTTCGCGACCTCGAGGATCTTTTCGCCGTGCTCGTCGCTGCCGGTGAGGAGCAGGGTTTCGCGTCCGCGCATACGCTCGAAACGGGTCAGCGTATCGGCCAGCACGGTGGTGTAGGTGTGGCCGATGTGCGGCTCGGCGTTGACGTAATAGATCGGCGTGGTGACGAAGAAGCGGTCGCTCATGGCTGGAAGGCCCGTCGCACCGAGAGCAGTGCGCGCTCGGCCACCATCTGCGGGTTGGCGTTGCGCTGGGCGAGATCGCGACGACAGCGCCCGAGGCCCGAGAAGGCTTCGAGGAGACCCTCGACGCCAGCCTCGGAGGGAACGGTCTTGACCCTGGCGGTGACCTGCTCGCGCACCCATTGTCCCGCCACGGCCAGCAATTCTTCGACGCGGAGCGCGGCGTCGGCGCGCGGGCCCCGGTAGTCCGTGCTCCAATCCAGCACGTCCGTGAGGCTTGCTTCCGCGATCTGGTCGAGGCGGGCGCCGAGTTCGCGGCACTCTTCCGACGCGCCCTCGCCGCGCAAGACCAGGCTCGGCTCGTGGGGAAGCCGGACGCGCTGGCA
>CAJXIC010000385.1 GCA_913054385.1 uncultured Pseudomonadota bacterium | reverse complement strand
GTGCGCCCCAGTCGGACGGCCCGAAGGCCCCGCCCAAAACCGACTAGTCACACCCGGTAAGGCCGCGCCTTGCCCGGCGTACCCGCCGCGCCCGGGCGCTGGCCGCGAGCGGGATCCGGTCCGTCGGCGGCAGTCGTTCTCGCATCGAAACGATGTTTGAGAAGAGCATCGATCGCACGATGTTGGCGTCTGGGTGGCTACACGCGGGCGCACTTTGGTTGTAGGATTCCGGCGTCCGCCCTCCCGCCCCACGCTCGACAATCCCTGTTCCTCGTAACGGAGATGCTATGGCCATCGACCTCACCCCCGCCCTGCGCGCAGAAATCGAGAACACGCTTCGCTGTCTGACGATCGATGCCGTGCAGCGCGCCGGAATCGGTCACGTTGGTGCCCCGATGGGCTTGGCCCGGCCGGCCCTCGAACTTTGGGATCGCCACCTGAGTTTCGATCCCAGCGATCCGCGCTGGCCGCTGCGCGATCGCTTTGTGCTTTCGAACGGACACGCTTCGATGTTGCTCTACGGGCTGCTCAATCTTTACGGTTTTGATCTTCCGATGAGCGAGATCGAGCGATTCCGCCAGCTGGGCTCACGCACGCCGGGCCACCCCGAGTACGGCGAGACTCCCGGTGTCGAAATGACCACCGGTCCCCTCGGCCAGGGGTTTGCGCACGGTGTCGGGATGGCGCTGGCGGGCCGCGTGACGGCCGCCCGCTATGCCGGGGCCGAAGGCGGGCCGGGCTGCCACCACGTCTACGGGATCGTCAGCGACGGCGATCTAATGGAGGGGGTCTCCTCCGAGGCCGGCTCCTTCGCGGGCAGTCACGGTCTTGGAAACCTGATCTACCTGTTTGACGACAACCGCATCACCATCGACGGCGCGACGGATCTCACCTTCCGCGAGGACGTTCCGAAGCGCTTCGAGGCCCAGGGTTGGCAGGTGGCTTCGGTGGACGGCGAAGACCACGGGGGGCTGGCGAGTGCCCTCGCAGCGGCCCGCGAGGACACCGAACGCCCGTCGCTGATTGTCACGCGTACCACCATCGGCCACGGCTCGCCGAATTTCGAGGGGCAGAGCAAGGCCCACGGCGGCCCCCTTGGCGCGGAAGAGAATCGCGCCACCAAGGAGCGACTCGGCTGGCCTGTCGATTCGGAGTTGCTCGTTCCCGAGAGCGTCCGCGCCTACATGCACGAACGCATCGAAGCGAAGAAGGCCGCGCGTCAGGCGCGCGATGCCGAGTTCGAGGCCTGGCGCGCCGCGAATACGGCGCGTGCGACGGCCTTTGAAGCGGCGCTCGAGCGCAAGCTACCGCCGAACCTCGGGGAGATCCTGTGCGAGGGAATGGAGGGCGTTGGCTCGGCGACGCGCAAGCACAGCGCGAAGGTGCTCGATCGCCTCTGGGACCACGTGCCGAACCTGATCGGCGGATCGGCGGATCTTGCTGGCTCGTCGGCGCCTCCGATCATCGCGAAGGCGGGCATCGTCGGCCCGGGAGCGGCAGCCGATGCGGATCCCTTTGCCGGCGGCAACCTGCACTTCGGGGTGCGCGAGCACGCCATGGCGGCGATCACGAATGGCATTGCCCTGGACGGCACGCTGATCCCCTACTGCGGGACTTTCATGATCTTCAGCGACTACATGCGGCCGGCCATCCGGCTGGCGGCGCTGATGAAGGTGCGCAGCGTCTTCATCTTCACCCACGATTCGATCTTCCTGGGTGAGGACGGGCCGACCCATCAGCCCGTGGAGCAACTCGACTCGCTGCGCGCGGTGCCGAACTTCCCGGTCTTCCGTCCCGCCGATGGCATCGAGACGGCGATGGCCTATGCCTGGATTCTCGAGTGCGCGGACGGGCCGGCGATGTTGGCGCTGACCCGGCAGGATCTCCCGGTCCTCGAGCGCAGCGCCCCCTTCGAGGCGGCCGATGTCTGGCGCGGCGGCTACATCGTGCGCGACAGCGAAGGTCCGCCGGCGGTGGTGCTCGTGGCCACTGGCTCCGAAGTCCCGCTGGCGTGTGCGGCCGCCGATAGCCTGGCGGGCGAGGGGGTGGCCGCGCGGGTGGTCTCGCTGCCGTGTCTCGAACTCTTCCGACAGCAGACGATGGAATACCAGGAGGCGATCGTGCCCGACGACGGTACGCCGTTGGTGGCCGTGGAGGCGGGGCTCGGCGAGAGCCTGCGCGCGGTGGTCGGACGCAAGGGTCTGATCTACGGGATGAAGGGCTTCGGCGCCTCGGCCCCGTGGCAGGATCTGGCCGAGCACTTCGGGTTCACACCGGAGAAGCTCACGAAGGCTGTGCTCGACTTCGTCCGCAGTTGACCCGGCGGGACCGTCCCCGTTTTCGCGCCGTTTCCGCGGTTCGTGCGTCAGCGCGCGGGGGGGCCGCCGAGTGCGCCGAAGATCTCGTTCTGCAGGTAGTCGGTGGGGATCTCGACCCGGGCGACGCCGTCGCTGATGGCGGCGCGCGCCACCGCCCGCGCGACGGCGCGGTGGACATCCCGGCGTAGCGGGTTCGGCACCAATTCGTTTTCCTGGGCGTGCGAGCCGATGGCGTGGGCTGCCGCCAGGTACATCCCAGGCGTGATGCGCCG
>CAJXIC010000384.1 GCA_913054385.1 uncultured Pseudomonadota bacterium | reverse complement strand
GATCGTCGTGATCCATGCGGTCAACTACGCCGATGTCGCCGAGGCCGCCGCGCTGGTCGAGCGCCTGCTCACCGAACGCGGGACGGTGAACTGGGACGAGCGCACCAGCCAGTTGATCATCAAGGACATCCCGTCCGTCGTGAAAGAGGCGCTGCACCTCGTCGATGCGATCGATACCCAGACCCCGCAGGTCCTGATCGAGGCGAAGATCGTCGAGGCGAATCTCGACTTCTCCCGGGAACTCGGCAGCGAGTGGTCGATCGGCACCCAGCAGTACGCCGACGGCTTCACCCAGACCGGGGTGAACCGGGGCCTGGGCGGAGACGCCTTTCGTTTCTACGGCGACAACGGCGTGAGCTTCGCGAATCCGATCAACGGCACGGCGACCGCGACCGCTGCGCTCTCGGCCTTCCTGCTCGATGAAAACCTGAATCTGGACGTGCAGCTGAAGGCCCGGGAGGCCGCTGGCGAGACGAAGGTCGTGTCGAGTCCGCGCATCGTCACCATGGACAACCGCAAGGCGGTGATCGAGCAAGGCGTTTCGATCCCCTTCCAGACCTTCGAGAACGGGGATGCAAAGCTCGAGTTCGTCGATGCGGTGTTGAGCCTGACGGTGACGCCACACATCACGGCCGATGACAGCATCATCATGGAACTCCTGCTGACGCGAAACGCGCCGATCGATACGCCGAATTCCACCGGCTCACCGTCGATCGCAAAGAACGTCGCCCAGACCGAGACGCTGGTGCGGGACGGGCAGACCCTGGTGCTGGGAGGCATCTACACCATTCAGAAGTCGGACACCAAGACGGCGGTTCCGTACCTGAGCCGAATCCCGATCCTGGGGGCCGCCTTCCAGAGCAAGAACGTGCGAGACGACCGCAAGGAACTCCTGATGTTCGTGACGCCGCGAATCATCCGGAATCCCTCCGAGGGGTAGTCCCCGCACGCAAGTCCCCAAACGGGTCCCCCGGACGCATTCCCCATTTCGCGTGGAAGCCCAGCCGGGGGCTCTATACTGGGCGCGTGAACGAGCGCTGCCCCATCTGGTTGGTCGGAATGATGGGCTCGGGGAAGTCGACGCTCGCGCCGTCTCTGGCCCGGCGACTCGGCCGCCTGGCGCTCGACGCCGACGCCGCCATCGAAGAGCGTGCCGGTCGCAGCGTGGCGGAGATCTTCGAAGCCGAGGGCGAAACCGGCTTCCGTGATCGCGAGGCCTCGCTAATCGGCGAACTCGAGCAGGGCGATGCGGTGGTCGCGCTGGGCGGGGGGGCGATGTCCCAACCTGGGATGGGGGATCGGCTGCTGCGCTCCGGTATCGTAGTCTTCCTGCGTGCACGTCCCGAGGTCCTGCTCGAGCGCGTGGGCAGGGGGTCGGCGCGGCCGCTGCTGCGCGGGCTCGACTCGGCGGCACGGCTCGCACGGCTTTCGGCGCTGGCGAAGGAGCGCGAGGCCGACTACGCACGGGCGCAGATCACACTTTGCACCGAAGAACTGGACCCCAGCGATATGACTGAAGTCATCGAGGGGCTGGCCTCCCGGATCGAAGCGCTCGGAAGGGACCGCGGATGACGCCGCCGAAACTCGAATTGGGAAAGCGGCGTCGCAGCCTGAAAGTCGAATTGGGCGAGCGCGCGTACCCGATTCGGATCGGCTGGGACACCTTGCAGGATCTTGGACCGGCGGTGGTCCGGGCCACCCGGGCGACCCAGGTGGCGTTGGTGACGGTTCCCGAAGTAGGGCGCCGCTACGGTGGAAGCGTGACGCGATCACTGCGTGCGGCGGGCCTCGAGGTGCACCGCTTCGAGGTGCCCGACGGAGACGCGACGAAGAACTTGAAGCAGGCGGCGAAACTCTACGACGCCTTTCTCGCGAAGGGGATGGATCGCACGAGCGCCGTGGTGGCACTGGGCGGCGGCATGGTGGGGGACCTCGCCGGCTTCGTCGCGGCGACCTTCCTGCGCGGCATCGCCTTCGTGCAGGTTCCGACGACCCTGCTGGCGATGGTCGACGCGAGTGTCGGCGGGAAGGTCGGTGTCAACCTGCAGCAGGGAAAGAACCTCGTGGGGGCCTTCCATCAGCCGAAGCTCGTATGGATCGACGCCCGTGTGCTCGAGACGATGACGCGCCGGGGCATCTCCGCGGGTCTTGCCGAGGTGATCAAGGCCGCGGCGATTCGGGACTCGACTTTCTTCAGGCAGTTGGAGGACTCGATCGAGGCACTCCAGGCCCTCGACCCGGCTCACCTGCTCCCGGTGCTCGAGCGCGCCTGCGCCATCAAGGCCGCTGTCGTCGCGCGCGACGAACGCGAGTCGGGCCTGCGCAAGATCCTGAATTTCGGGCACACCCTGGGCCATGTCGTCGAGCAGGCCAGCGGCTACCGGGGCGTCCTGCACGGCGAGGCGGTTGCGATGGGCATGGTCTTCGCGGCGGGGAGGTCGGAAGATCTCGACTACGCGCCGCCGGGGACCCAGGCGCGCCTGGCGGCCCTCGTCGAGCGTGCTGGGCTTCCGGGAGCGCTCCCGGAGCTGCCGCGTCGGGTCTATCTCGAGGGGCTTCGCGTCGACAAGAAGCGGGTGGGCGACCGGATCAGCTTCGTGGTTCTAAAGCG
>CAJXIC010000383.1 GCA_913054385.1 uncultured Pseudomonadota bacterium | reverse complement strand
CGTGCAGATCACCGGCGACTCGGAGTTCTCCGAAGTCTTCTACCAGGGCGCGCGCACCGCCGAAGAGAACGTCGTCGGCGGCGTCAACGGCGGCTGGAAGGTCGCCATGGGAACCCTCGCCTTCGAGCGCGGGGCTTCGACGCTGGGCCAGCAGATGCACTTCCAGAACGAACTCGACGAAGTCATCGCGATCGCAAAACGCAACGGCGCCGCGGAAGATCCGCTGATCCGTCAGCGCATCGCCGACGCCTGGATCGGCCTGCGTCTCCAGCGCTACAACGCGCTTCGCATGCTCGGCTCGAAGGAGGCCCGCGAAACGGGCACCAGCCGCGAGTCGATGATCACCAAGATTTTTTGGTCCACCTGGCACCGCAACCTCGGCGAACTCGCGATGGACGTGCTCGGCGCCGAGGCCGAGGTGATGAACGGTGAGCCCTACGACCTGACCGGACTCCAGCGGCTCTATCTCTTCTCGCGCTCGGACACGGTCTACGCCGGGTCGAATCAGATCCAGCGCAACATCATCGCCCAGCGAGCCCTGGGCCTCCCGCGCGAGCCGCGTTCTTCCTGAGCGCGCCCGCGTCTCCAAGGAGTCGTTCGATGAATCCGACTGCACCGCGCCCGGTCGAGGGCCACGAGTTGCTCCTGGGCAAGACCGTGTTGGTCACCGCCGCCGCGGGAACCGGCATCGGTTTTTCCACCGCGAAGCGCTGCCTCGAAGAGGGTGCGCGGGTGATGATCTCCGACATCCACGAGCGCCGCCTGGCCGAGGCCGTGGCCGCGCTCGAAGAAGTCGCCGGATCGAAGGTGCCGAGTCGGCTGTGCAACGTGCGCAGCGACGCGGAGGTGCGCGCGCTGGTCGCGGCGGGCATCGAAGAACTCGGGCAGATCGACGTGCTCTTCAACAACGCCGGACTCGGGGGCACCACCCCGGTGGTCGAGATGACCGACGAGCAGTGGGACTCGGTGCTCGACATCACGCTCACGGGAACCTTTCGGATGACCCGCGCGGTGTTGCCCCACATGATCGAGCGGCAGAGCGGGGTGATCATCAACAACGCCTCGGTGCTCGGCTGGCGCGCCCAGGTGGGGCAGGGGCACTACGCCGCGGCGAAGGCGGGGGTGATGGCGCTCACCCGCTGCGCGGCCCTCGAAGTCGCCGAGCATGGCGTGCGCATCAACGCGGTGTCGCCGAGTTTGGCGACCCACGCCTTCCTTTCGCGGGTGATGCCCCAGGAAACGCTCGATGAACTCACCGGCCGCGAAGCCTACGGCCGCGGCGCCGAACCCTGGGAGGTCGCCAACGTGGTCGTCTTCCTGGCCAGCGACTACTCGGCCTACATGACCGGCGAGGCCGTCTCCGTCAGCAGCCAGCGCGCCTGACCCCAGAACCGGGTGGGGGACCCCCTGCGCCGCGGGGCGGAACTTCTCGCGATTCGAATAGAGGAAGCCGGACCGTCCCCATTCCGTTCTACGCGGCGTAGTAGCGGCTGATCGAGTCGATCACGCAGGCGGGCTTTTCGCTGCCTTCGATTTCGATGGTGACGCGGACCTTGGACTGGATGCTGCCGTCCTTCGCGGGTTCCGCCTCGATGAGTTCGGCGCCCGCTCGCAGCTTCGAGCCCACCGGGACCGGCGCGGGGAAGCGCAACCGATCGGCGCCGTAGTTGATGCCCATCGCGATCCCCCGGACCTCGATAATCTGCGGCAAGAAGTGGCTCACCAGCGAAGAGGTGAGGTAGCCGTGTGCGATGGTGGTTCCGAACGGGCCGGCCTTCGCCCTTTCGGGATCGACGTGGATCCACTGGTGGTCGAGGGTCGCCTCGGCGAACTGGTCGATGCGCTGCTGGTCAATCGTGAGCCAGTCGCTGTAGCCGAGGTGGGTTCCGACGGCGGCCTTCAGATCGGCAGGGCTTTCGAAGACGGTGGGCATGGGGATCTCCTGTGGGTCGGTGGGTGAGGCGAAACAGCGGGCGGGCAGGCTCTGCGGTCAGTCGGCCGCCACGGCCGATCGGAACGCCGGAAATTCGCCCCCGCCGTGGAGCAGCAGGTTGGCGCCGCTGATGTACCTGGCCAGGGGCGAGCAGAGAAAGAGGCAGGCGTCGCCGACGTCGCCGGGCGTTCCCAGGCGGCCGAGGGGGACCGTCGCGGAGACGCGCGCAATCGCGGCCTCGTCTCCGTAGTGGAGGTGCGCCTGCTCGGTGCGGATCATGCCCGCGGCGATGGTATTGAGGCGGACCTTCGGCGCCCATTCGACCGCCAGGCTCTGGGCCAGCGAGAGCAGCCCGGCCTTGGCGGCGCCATAGGCCGCCGTCCCGGGGGAGGGGCGCAGCGCACTCACGCTCGAGACGTGCACGATCGCACCGCCGCTTTCCTGCTCCTGCATCACCGCGTTCGCCGCCTGGGAGAAGTGCAGGGCCGCCAGCAGGTTGAGCCGGATGATCGATTCGGAAAAGCGCGGCGAAACCGTCGCCGCGTCGGCTTCCGGCGCGCCGCCGGCGTTGTTCACGAGAAAGTCGACGCGACCAAAGCGCTCCCGGGCGAAGGCGACGACGCTCGTCGCAGCTTCGGGCTCGCGGACGTCGGCCGCGGTGAAGACGGCGCTCCGTCCGTCCG
>CAJXIC010000382.1 GCA_913054385.1 uncultured Pseudomonadota bacterium | reverse complement strand
CCCGCAGAGATCCGCATCACCGGCAGTGCCACCCTCGATCGTGGCGGCAGCACGAAGGTCCACGCGGATTTCCGGGTCCGCGACGACGGCAACGGGATACTACTCCTGCGCCAGCAGTCGCAGTCGATCACGGTCGACGGTCGGCCCCTCGGCACCCTCTTCATCGATCACGAGGCCGGCTTCGCCACCTGCACGCCGCCTCCGGATTCGGGCCGGGAAGTGCAGAGGCTTCCAATCCCGGAGCCGGATCGCGCCGCGAACGTGCCGCTCTACCTACTCTTCGAACCCCTCGCCGCGGGAACCAGCGAGTCGGTCGAATTCGATCTGCTGATCTGCCGCGACGATCCGCGCTTCATGGCCTTCGAGGCACGCGCCGTCTCGCGTACCGAAGACGGCGCAACGCCCCCCCACGTCGAAATCCGCTACGCCCCGCGCTTCGGCGCGGTACTGAACTTCCTGGCGCGCGCGGTGGTACCCGACCTGCGCTTCTGGCTCGACACCGAACACGCCGATCGCTACCTGGCCCACCGTATGCCGCTCTACGCAAAGGGCCCGGAGATCTGGGTGATCCGCGAGGGCATCGACCCCGGCGAACTCTCGGGAGGCAAGGGCCCGCCCGACCCGCCGCAACGCGCAAAGGGAGAGCCGCTTGATGAAGATCGAAGCCACGCTGCTGGGGGCTGACCTCGCCGACTCCGGTCCCACGGCGAAACGCCTCGAGGCCGCCGGGGTCGACGCCGTCTACAGCTTCGAGGGGCCCCACGACCCCTTCTTCCCGCTGCTGCTGGCCGCGGGCGAGACCGAGCGCGTCGATCTCGGCACCGCGATCGCCATCGCCTTCGCGAGGAACCCGATGCTCTGCGCGAACATCGGCAACGACCTCCAGCAACTCACGCGCGGGCGCTTCATCCTGGGCCTCGGGTCGCAGATCAAGCCCCACATCGAGAAGCGCTTCAGCCAACCCTGGTCGCGACCGGCGGCGCGGATGCGCGAATTCGTCCTGGCCATCCAGGCGATCTGGCGCTGTTGGAACGAGGGCGAACCCCTCGAATTTCGCGGCGAGTTCTACACCCACACGCTGATGACCCCGTTCTTCAATCCCGGGCCGAACTCCTTCGGCCCACCCCGCATCTTCCTGGCGGCGGTGGGACCCAAGATGATGGAAACCTGCGCCGAGGTGGCCGACGGTCTCTTCGTCCACCCGCTCCACACCAGGAGCTACTTCGAGGCCAGTGCGCTTCCCGCGCTCGAGGCGGGCCTCGCGCGCTCGGGTCGAACGCGCGAACAATTCGAGATCTCCTGCCAGACGATCTGCATGGTCGGCTCGAGCGACGAGCAGATCGCCACGGCCCGCGCCAAGGCGCGCGGCCAGATCTCCTTCTATGGATCGACTCCCGCCTACAAGGGGGTACTCGACCACGAGGGCTGGGGCGACCTGCAGCCGCTTTTGAACCGCATGTCGAAGCAGGGACAGTGGGCGCAGATGATGGAACTGGTGAGCGACGAGATGCTCGACGCCATCGGTGTGAGCGGCACGCCGCAGCAGGTGGGCGCTGCCCTCTGCGAACGCAACGACTTCGCGGACCGCACGATGCTCGTCCTCTACGACGAGACCGGCGACCCCGACGCCCTGACCGACGTGGTGCGCGCCGCCAAAGGCTAGGAACCGGGACGTAGTTTGCGCGCCCGGGCGATTCTGGGCGAAACTCGCCGCGATGTCCGCCCTCGAACTCACTGACGCGGTGAAGCGCTACGGAAACCGCACCGCGCTCGATCGGGTCTCGCTCTCGCTCGCTGCCGGAGAATGCCTGGGGCTTCTCGGACCGAATGGAGCGGGGAAGACCACCGCCCTGCGGCTGCTGCTGGGCTTCTCGCGAGCGACTTCGGGCCGTGTGCGCGTTCGCGGGCTCGAGCCTGGGGACCCGGCTTCGCGGCGCTCGCTCGGTTATCTCCCCGAGCGACTCGTGTTCCCGGGGCGCGCGTCCCCCGAACGACTGCTGCGCTTCCACGCGGCCCTGTGCCAGATCGAGACGTCGCGCGTCGGCTTGGTGGTCGAGGCGGCCCTCGAGCAGGTGGGCCTCACCGGGCGCGGGCGCGATCGCGTCGAGGAACTCTCGAAGGGACTGCGCCAGCGACTCGGGTTTGCCCTGGCGTTGCTCGGGCAGCCGGAGTTGCTGCTGCTCGATGAGCCGACCTCCGGGCTCGATCCCATCGGCATCCGCGACGCCCGCGGCTGGATCGAAGCCGCCCGGGAGCGCGGCTGCGCAGTGTTGATCAGCTCCCATGGCCTCTCGGAAGTGGAGCGCGTCTGCGACCGCGTGGCGATCCTGCACGAGGGCCGGATGCGAGCCGAAGGCGCGCTCGAGGACGTCACCCGACCCGGCGAAAGCCTCGAGGACGCCTTCGTGCGGGCGGTGCGCGGATGAGCGCTTTCGGAGCCCTAGCGGGAGAAGCCGTGCGCGACGCCTCGCGGCGGCGCATCGTCGCGATGGTGGTCGCGATGTCGCTCCTCTCGCTCTTCTTCATCGACGGCTGCACCTCGTGCGCCTCGGGAACGATCAACATAAACGGAGAGGAACGCTCGCTCGGCGACGTGGCCGGCGCGCCAGGCGGCGCC
>CAJXIC010000381.1 GCA_913054385.1 uncultured Pseudomonadota bacterium | reverse complement strand
CCGCTTGGATCAAGCCCAGGTGGCTGAAGGCCTGTGGAAAGTTGCCAAGAGGGGCCCTTGAAGCCGCGTCGATCTCTTCGGCCAGGAGCCCCACGTGGTTCGCGGCGCCGACGTGATTGCGCATGACCTCGAGGCCCTCGTCGAGGCGGCCCGCGAGGGCGAGGGCTTCGGCGAGCCAGAAACCGCAGAGGACGAAGCAGCCCTCGTCGGTGCCGATGCCGTCCGCCGCGCGGTAGCGGCGCACGAAGGGACCCTCGGCGAGTTCGCTCTGGATCCGGTCCACGGTTCCGATCACGCGCGGATCGTCGGGCTGCAGGAACCCGTACAGAGAAACCGCGAGCAGCGAAGCGTCTACGTCCTTGCCATCGTAGGACTCGACGAAACTCGGGCGAGTGGGATCGACGCCGCGCTGAAGGATTTCCGCTGCGAGTTCGTCCCGGCAGCGGATCCAGTGCGCGAGGTCGGCATCGCCTCCAAAGTGGGGGGCCATCCGGATCGCGCGATCGAGAGCCACCCAGGTCATCAGCTTCGAGTGGACATGGTGGCGGGGTTCGTCCCGGGGTTCCCAGATCCCGTGATCGGGTTCGGAACGAAGGTCGGCAGCGCGGCTCACCAGGCTGCGGATCTCTCGCCAAAGCCGAAGGGTGACCAGGCCGCCGGATCGCTCGAAGATGTAGGTGGCATCGAGCAGAGGCCCGGTGATGTCGTGCTGGATCTGGAGCGACGCGGCATTGCCGATCCGGACGTGGCCGCTTCCGTTGTGTCCCGCGAGATGGGGAAGGGTGACCTCAGAGGGAACGTCTCCCCCTTCGATGCCGAGCATCAGGTCAAGGCCGCTGCGGCGGTCGACTCCGTCGCAGACGAAGCGGAAGAATTCGAGGGCCTCCGGCCCGTATCCGATCAGGTTCATGGCCCGGACCGCCATCGCGCTGTCGCGGGTCCACGAGAAGCGGTAGTCCCAATTGCGAAGGCCGTCCGGGGAGACCGGCAGGCTGGTCGTCGGTGCAGCGACCATCGCGCCGGTGGGGACGTACTGGAGCAACTTGAGCGTCAGTGCCGATCGCAGCACGTCGTGGCGCCAGGGACCGTCGTAGCGGAGCCTCGCAGACCAGCTTCGCCAGAACCGCCGGGTTCGGCGCAGCTGTTCGAAGGGGCGGTAGCGCGCCGTCGGCTCGACTTGTCGGGTGCCGTAGGCGAGGACCGCCCAGGCGCGTCGGCCGGCGCGCAAGGTGAAGCGGGCCTCGACGCCACCCGCCGAGCGCGTTTCGAAGCGCGCCACCGGGCTGATCGAGATGGCGAGGCGTTCCCCGTCCGGAGAGGTAGCGAGCGCGCCGTGCTCGGTGACCTCGATCGTCGTTTCACCGCGGGCGTAGTCAAAGCGCGGGTCGAAGACGAGCGAGAAATCAAGGGCCCCCTCGCGTACCTCGATCATGCGATGCAGTTCGTGCAGCGAACGCGGTCGATCTTCGGTCCACGGCATGAAGTCGGTCAGAACGGCGGTGCCGCTGCCCTCGCGATGGAAGAGGGTCTGCAGGACGTTGGTGTCGTCGTCGTAGGCCTGACGGCTCTCGCAGCCAGCGGTGGTCGGGGCAAGTTGGCAGCGGCCTCCGATCTCGGGGTCGAGGATCGATGCGAAGACACTCGGGGAGTCGAAGCGGGGCAGGCACAACCACGAGATGCTGCCGTCGACGCCGATCAACGCGCAACTCGAGCCATCTCCGACGAGCGCGTGCTCGTGGTGGGCGATCGGGCGCCCGTCGAGTTGGAAGGTCCGAGCGATACGGCGGGAGGAAGTGTAGAGATCCACGCAATGCTTCCGGCGGCCGCGGGGCCACGGTGGGAAGTGACTCGGGTTCAGGCGCCGCCGGATGTTCCGTTGGGGGGATCGACCGAAGGAGTGAGCCGCTTGCCGGCGGGGTCGAAGATCCGGAAGGTGGCCCAGCCCCTTCGGGCGAGGAAGAGTTGCACCGAGACCTTGAGCACGCCGAGCCCGTAGCGTACCGAGCGCGAGAAGTTGATCGAAGAAGCCTCTTCGAAATAGGCGGCGGGACAACTCACCTCGCCGATCGCGTATTCGGCGTACAGGATCTGGCCGAGCATCTGGTTGTCGAAGACGAAGTCATCGGAGTTCTCTTCGAGGGGGAGCGAGGAGACGACTTCCGCGGTGAAGGCGCGGTAGCCCGTGTGGTACTCCGAGAGCTTTGCGCCCGAGAGCAGGTTCTGGAAGCCGGTGAGGAAACGGTTTGCAATGTACTTGTAGCGGGGCATGCCGCCTGCCAGTGCTCGTCCCCCGAGAACGCGCGAGCCCAGCACCGCATCGAAGGGCCCGTCGGTGAGGAGCGAAATCATCGCCGGAAGCAGCTTCGGTGTGTATTGGTAGTCGGGGTGGAGCATGACGATCACGTCGGCACCGAGGCGCAGGGCCTCGGTGTAACAGGTCTTCTGGTTCGCGCCGTAGCCCCGATTCCGTTCGTGGACCAGCGTTCGTAAGCCGAGTCGTTTGGCGACCTCGACAGTTTCGTCGTCGCTGGCGTCGTCGGTGACGACGATCTCGTCCACCATGTCGAGCGGGATCTCGCGGTAGGTCTTTTCGATCGTCCGGGCCGCGTTGTAGGCGGGCATGACGACCA
>CAJXIC010000380.1 GCA_913054385.1 uncultured Pseudomonadota bacterium | reverse complement strand
AGAGGACCGCGGATGAGCGAAGAGTCCGACAGCGACAGCGACCAGCGCTGGGTCGAGGGGCCCAGCGACGAACGTTTCGAAGTCCCGGCGATGCTGCCGGTGCTGCCGGTTCGCGACGTGGTGATCTTCCCCGGGGTGACGGTGCCCCTCGCCATCGGCAGGCCGCAGTCCCTCGAGGCCCTCGAAGAGGCCGGTCCCGAGGGCTTCATGCTGGTGGCGACCCAGCACGATCCCTCCACCGAGGCCCCTGTCCCCGAAGACCTCTACGAGGTGGGGACCCTGGTACGCGTCGTGCGCATCATCGATGCCCGCCAGAATGGCAAGCAGGCGCTGGTGGTCGGCATTGCCCGCGCGCGCCTCGGCGAGGTTCTTTCCTACGAGCCGTCGCTGCGCATGCGTTACGAGATCCTCCCGGAAGTGGGGGCCTCCGAGCCCGAGGTCGCCGATCTCTGGAGTCGAGCCCTCGAACTGGCCCAACGCGTGATCGAGTTGCGCGAAGACATGCCCGACGACTGGAAGGAATTTCTCGCAGGCATTCCGACGCCGGGTCTGCTCTCGGACCTCGTGGCATCGAACCTGCCCCTGTCCCCGGAGGAGCGGATTGGCCTGCTCGAGCAGAATGACGCACGCCAGCGTCTCGCCCGGATCGCCGAACACCTCGAACGCGAGGTCACGATCGCGGAGACCCAGCAGACCCTGCGCAACGACGCCGGCTCCGAAGAGGTCGATCCGCAGCGCCGCGAGCAGATGCTGCGCAGTCGCATGCGCGAGATCCAGGCCGAACTCGGCGAGGCCGACCCGGGCCTGCGCGAAGTGGACGAGTTGCGCGATCAATTGGTCGAGGCAAACCTGCCGCCCGAGGCCCGCGCCCAGGCCGAGCGCGAACTCAAGCGTCTCTCCTCGCTGCCCCAGCACGCACCCGACCGCCACCTGATTCGCAGCTACCTCGATTGGCTGCTCGACCTCCCGTGGGCCATCGAGACCCCGGACAACCTCGACCTCGCCCACGCCCGCACGGTCCTGGACCAGGATCATTACGGTCTCGAGAAGGTCAAGGAGCGGATCCTCGAGTACCTGGCGGTCCGCAAGCTCGCGGCCGAAGCCAAGGCGCCGATCCTCTGTTTCGTGGGACCGCCCGGGGTCGGCAAGACCTCCCTCGGTCGTTCGATTGCGCGCGCGATGGAGCGCCGCTTTGCCCGCGCTTCGCTCGGAGGCGTCCGCGACGAAGCGGAGATCCGCGGGCACCGCCGCACCTACGTCGGGGCCCTGCCCGGTCGCATCCTCCAGAGCCTGAAACGCGCGGGTTCGCGGAACCCGATCTTCCTACTCGACGAAATCGACAAAATCGGAGCGGACTTCCGGGGCGACCCCTCGTCGGCCCTCCTCGAGGTGCTGGACCCCGAGCAGAACCACAGCTTCAGCGACCATTACATCGAAGTTCCCTTCGACCTCTCCCGCGTGCTCTTCATCGCAACCGCGAATACCGTCTCGACCATTCCCCCGGCATTGCTCGACCGCATGGAGGTGATCGAACTCCCGGGCTACACCGAGCACGAAAAGAACGTGATCGCGACCCGCTTCCTGATTCCGCGGCAGCTCGAGGCGCACGGACTCGACGAATCGCGAGTGCAGGTCGGCGCCGAAGCGCTGCGCAAGACCGTCTTCGAGTACACCCGCGAAGCCGGGGTCCGAAATCTCGAGCGGCATATCGCCACGTTGATGCGGAAGGTGGCCAAGGCGATCGCCAAGGACCCGGACCAGGGAACCATTCAGATCGACGAGGCGTTCGTGGCGAAGGGCCTCGGGGCGCCGCCGCACCTCCCCGAGACCGCGGAACGAACCACCACCCCCGGCGTCGCTGTGGGGCTCGCGGTGACCGCACACGGGGGCGACATCCTCTTCATCGAGGCCACCAGCATCCCCGGCGGGAAGGACATCCGGCTCCAACTCACCGGTCAACTCGGCGACGTGATGAAAGAATCTGCCGAGGCGGCGCTTTCCTGGGTGCGCTCGAACGCCGACGCGATCGGCATCCCCGAATCCGCACTCGAGCCGCAGACCCTGCACGTCCACGTTCCGGCGGGCGCCGTCCCGAAGGACGGCCCCTCCGCCGGTGTGGCGCTGGTCACCGCCCTCGTGTCGGCCCTCACCGGGCGCTGCGCGCGCGGACACGTCGCCATGACCGGGGAAATCTCGCTGCGTGGACAGGTGCTGCCCGTGGGAGGCATCAAGGGGAAGATCTTCGCCGCGGCGCGCGCGGGCATCGAGGAAATCATCCTGCCGCGACGCAACGAGAAGGACCTGATCGAGATCCCGGAGGAGCTGCGCAGCGACGTCGTGATCCACCTCGTCGACTCGATCGAAGAGGCCCTCGAGCGGAGCCTCGAGCCCGAGCAGGCTGCGGAATCAGCAACGCGCCGAAGCAGCCGCTAGCTTCTGCGCGTGCGAGTGGCCCTGGTCCACGACTGGCTCACGGGCTTCCGCGGTGGCGAGAAGGTTCTCGCGGAACTGGCGAAGCTCTACCCGGAAGCCGACCTGTACACGCTGGTCTTCGTGCCCGGGTCGACCTGCGAGGCCATCGAACGCCTATCGATCCACACGAGTCCGCTCTCTCGGATCCCCGGGATCCGCCACCACTACCGGGCCTGGCTGCCGCTCTTTCCCC
>CAJXIC010000379.1 GCA_913054385.1 uncultured Pseudomonadota bacterium | reverse complement strand
TTTTCGTCTCGGTTCCATACCAGCCGGGGGGCTTCCCACCGCCTGCTGGTCCGAGCGCCGCCACGAGTTCCGCGGCCCCTGCGTCGGCCTCTATGCCCTCCGCTGCACCGCCCGCATCCGCAACCGGCGCGAAGTAGAGACCTCGGCCTTCCTGCCCCCACGCGAGGCCCACGAAGGGAGCGTCCACCACGCTTCCGGCCCCCCGGACGGCGTGGAGCACGACCGCTGTTTCGGGATCGAGTGCGGCAAACTTCGCAGCCAGTTCCTTGCGGCTGCCGATGACCTCTACGGATACGTCGCTCTGGCCCGCGTCCGATGCCGGCGCCGCTCCCTCGCCCAATGCGTCGAGTAGTCGCGTGAAGCCGAGCTTTATGAAAATCGCCCGGAGCGCCTCCCGATCCGGTTCCTTTAGAACCAGCCCGTCGATCCCGCAGGCGAGCGGGACATCGCTGCGCAGGGTCGCCAGCTCTTTCGAGAGGCGGGCCTGCGCGGCTTGCTCTTCGAGCGCGCTGCGCGCGCGTTTCGCGGAGACGTCCGCCGTGTGGTCGAGGAGATTCTCGAGGCTCCCCCACTCGCCGATCAGCTTCGCCGCGCCCTTGGCACCGATCCCCTTCACCCCGGGAATATTGTCGCTGGGGTCGCCGATCAGGGCTCGTAGGTCGAGGATCTTCTCGGGAGCGACACCGAAGCGTTCCTCGACTTCCGCGGGGCCGTAGCGACGATCCTTGATGCCATCGGCCAGTTCGACCCGCTCCGAGACGAGTTGCATCAGGTCCTTGTCGGTCGAGACGATCGTCACCGCCACATCGTCGGGCGCTTCGGCGACCAGCGTCGCAATCACGTCGTCGGCCTCGAAATCTTCGACCTCGAGGATCGGGATTCCGTAAGCGGCGACGATCTCGCGGACCAACGGAAACTGCGCCGAGAGATCCTCGGGTTGGGCATCGCGACCCGCCTTGTACTCGGGATAGACGCGATTGCGGAAGCTTCCGCCCGGGGGATCGAAGGCGATCGCGACGAAATCCGGAGACTCTTCGCGCAGCACCTTCGCCAGCATGTTGGTGAAGCCGAGAGCCGCGTTGGTCGGGGTGCCGTCGGGCGCACGCATCGGCGGCAGTGCGAAAAAGGCGCGATACAGGGTATTGGCGCCGTCGATCACGACGAGGCGGCGCAAGCCGCTGTTGCCCGAGGTCTTCGCCTTCGCCGCCACCCGCGGAACCTCCCCCTGCCACCCGTCGCATTCCAAGAGGGGCCCTTTAGCGGCCCGCATCGCGAGCGTACACGCCCGGCCGCTCGGCTGCCGGGCCGCCCCGCGTCACTGCTAGACTTCGGCTCGATGGAACGACCGACCCACCCCGCCCTGCGCCGCCGCGCACCGGCCTTCCGGCCGCGATTCACCCTGGGGTTGCTCTACCTGGTCGGGTTCTTCTTCTTCTTCTCGATCCTGCTGCTCGTCCCGGCACTGGTGGACGTGCTCGAGAACGTGCCCCCGGGTCCCGAGCAGGAGGCCATCGCCAAGCAGGTGGCCCGCCACACCGTGCGACCGCTCTTGCCGGTGGCCGCCGGCCTCTCGCTGCTCTCGACGCTTCTCGGGGCGCACTTCGAAGTGCTCCCCGGCATGCGCGCCTGAGCCCTCGGCTCAGCCTTCGAGCGAGTCGCTGCCCTCGTAGCGGCAGGACTCAAAGAGCGCGGTCTGCACGTAGCGCTCGCCGAAGTCGCAGACGAAGGTCACCACGGTTTTGGCCTCGTTCCCCGGTCGCCCGGCGTACTCGAGCGCCCCGACGACGTTCGCCCCCGAAGAGATCCCGCACAGGATCCCCTCTTCCCGGGCGAGACGCAGCGCCATCTCGATCGCCGCTTCGTTGCCGACGGTGATCACTCCGTCGAGCAGATCGCGATCGAGCACTTCCGGCACGAAGCCCGCACCGATCCCCTGGATCTTGTGTGGGCCGGGCGCGCCGCCGGAGAGCACCGGACTGGCCTCGGGCTCGACGGCCACCGCCTCGAAGCTCGGCTTCTTTTCCTTCAACGCCTGGCCCACCCCCGTAATGGTTCCGCCGGTTCCGACGCCCGTGACGATGGCATCGACTTCGCCGTCGGTGTCTTCCCAGATTTCCACGGCCGTGGTCCGGCGGTGCACCGCGGGGTTCGCCGGATTGCGGAACTGTTGCGGCATGAAGCCATTGGGGATGGCGCCCACGATCTCGGTGGCCTTCTCGACGGCGCCGCCCATGCCGCGAACGCCGTCGGTCAGGACCAACTTCGCACCGAAGGCGCGCAGGGTGACGCGCCGCTCGGGGCTCATCGTCTCCGGCATCACCAGGATGCACTCGTAGCCGCGCACGGCCGCCACTAAAGCCAGCGAGATGCCGGTGTTTCCGCTGGTCGGTTCGACGAGGATCGTCTTGCCGGGCTCGATCAGGCCCGCCGCTTCGGCCTCTTCGATCATCGCGAGTCCAATGCGATCCTTGACGCTGGCGGCCGGGTTCTGGCTTTCGAGTTTGACCAGGATCGTGGCGCTCACGCCCTCCGCCACACGGTTGAGCCGCACCAGCGGGGTGCGTCCTATCAGTTCGCAGACATCGTTTGCAATCTTCATGCGGGCCTCCTCGGGGATGCGAAGCATAGAGCGCGGGCTGAAGAACGTCACCCGAGGTCTCGGCCCGGGTCTGCGTCA
>CAJXIC010000378.1 GCA_913054385.1 uncultured Pseudomonadota bacterium | reverse complement strand
GCCGACTCGCCGGCTGAAAAAGAAAAAAAGAAAACCCGTCCCCGTTTTCGTGCCCGTTTTGCGGAAGGCGGCCCCGCCGAAGCGCTACCGTTGCTGCGGTCCACGATCCCGGAGCGCTGGTGAGCATCGAAAAGACTCTCGCGGAGAGCGTCTCCTTCGAAGGAGTCGGGCTCCACTCGGGCGAAGCCACCGGCTGCGAGGTGGGCCCCGCGCCGCCCGGTACGGGCATCGTCTTCGAGGTGGGTGGGCCCGCGCCGACCCGGATCCCGGCTCGCGCGCAGTACGTGTCGTCGACCCGTAACGCCACGACTCTCGCCCGGGGCGGGGCCGCTGTCGCCACCGTCGAGCATCTGCTGGCGGCCCTATCGGGCCTCGGCGTGGACAACGCCCGGGTGGTGATGGCCGGTCCGGAGTTGCCGATCCTGGACGGCAGTGCTCGCCCCTTCGTCGAGGCAATCCTCGCCGTGGGACTCGAGGCAGAGGGCCGTCCGCGACGCTGGCGCAAGCTGCTGCGCGAGATCTGTGTCGAAGACGGCGACCGGCGGATCCGGCTGCTGCCCGCAGACGCGCTTTCGATCCACTACGTCGCCGACTTTCCGCACCCCTGTGTCGGGCGCCAGTCCATCCGCTTCGACACGTTCTCGCCGGCCCTTTTTGCAGCCGAGGTCGCCCCGGCGCGCACCTTCGGCTTCGCCCACGAGATTGAAGCGCTGCAGGCGGCGGGGCTTGGGCGGGGCGGGTCGCTCGAGAACACCGTCGTCTTCGACGCCGAGGGCGTGCGCAACCCCGGTGGCTTGCGCTTTCCCGACGAAGTCGTGCGCCACAAGGTCCTCGATCTCGTCGGCGACCTGGCGCTCCTCGGGGCTCCTTTGTGCGCGCGGATCGAGGTCCTCAAGGGGGGCCACGCCCTGCACCGCGCGGCGGTCGATGCCCTGCTCGGCGATCCGGATGCCTGCCCCTTCGAATCCGCGGTGTAGCCGAACCCGGGGCTCCGGGGGCGGCGCGCGTGGTTTCCGGGGCCGGGTAGCGCTATTACCGGGGCGGCCACCCCGCCGCCGGGGTTTTGTCGCCGGGGAGCGGGTTGAGCAGCGAAACCAGCCAGCAGAACGACGAAGCGACGCCCAATCGGCCGGTGCGGATTCGCGCCGACGTGGTCGAGAACCGCGACGAGGGGGGCGTCAATCGTCGCCTGCGCCTGCGGGCACACGACTGGCCCGGCTCGCGCCCCGGGCAGTTCGCAATGCTCTCCCCGGGAGCGCTCTTCGCCGCCGGTGGTTTCGATCCCCTGCTACCGCGCCCGATGGCGCTCTTTCGCGAGAGCGCGGTGGACGCGGCCAGCGAACTCGAGATCCTCTACAAGATCCACGGCCGCGGGACGGCGCTCCTCGCCGAGGCGCTGCCCGGGCAGGTGATCGGGCTCGTCGGCCCGCTCGGCATTCCCTTTCCCGAACCGGAGCAAGGGGAGCGCGCCATCCTGGTGGGGGGCGGAACCGGCATCGCCTCGCTCTTCGACCTGGCCCAGCGTGCGCTCGGCCGGACCGGGGGCGCGGACACCACCTCGGTACTCTTGGGTGCGCGCAACGCGATCGATCTTCTCGGCGTCGGCGATTTCGAGGCACTCGGGGTCGATCTCCGGTGTGCGACCGAGGATGGCAGCCGCGGTCACTCCGGACGGGTGACCGACCTGCTGCGGCAGGCTCTCGACGAAGACCCCGACGCTCGCGTCTACGTCTGCGGGCCGACCGCGATGATGCGGGCCTGCGCCGAAATCGCCCTTTCGCACGAAGCTTCGTGCAGCGTCTCGCTCGAGAACGGCATGGCCTGCGGCTTCGGCGTGTGTCTCGGCTGCGCGGCCCCGGTGGGGGAGGTCGGCTACCAGCTCGTCTGTTGCGAAGGCCCGGTCTTCGATGCGCGGCAGGTCCGCTGGGAGGAGATCCCTTGAACCCCGGCGACGTCGATCTCCGTGTTCGCCTGGGTTCGCTGGAGCTGCGCAACCCCGTGCTCGCCGCTTCGGGGACCTTCGGCTACGGCAGCGAGTTCGCGCCCTTCCTCGATCTCGAGAAGATCGGAGGCTTCGTGGCGAAGAGCCTCACCCTCCTGCCTCGCGTCGGAAACCCACCCCCGCGTATCGCCGAGGTCCCGGCGGGGATGCTCAACGCGATCAGCCTCGAGAACGTCGGCGTCGAGGCTTTTCTGCGCGAAAAACTCCCGGCGCTGCCCGCCGGCGCCCTGGTCGTCGCGAGCCTCTTCGGCCGCGAGGTCTCCGACTACGCCGAGGCGGCTCGTCGCCTGTCGGAGAGTCCGCGCATCGCCGCGCTCGAGGTGAACGCCTCGTGTCCCCACGTAAAGAGCGGCGGGATGGAATTCGGGCAGGATCCGGAACTGCTGGCTTCGCTGGTTCGCGGGGTTCGCGAGGCCACGAGCCTGCCGCTGTGGCTGAAACTGTCGCCGAATGTGACGAGCATCAGCGACCTCGCCCGGGTCTGCGAGGCCAACGGCGCCGACGCGATCTCGCTGATCAACACGCTCCAGGCCCTCGATGTGGATATCGAAACCCGAAGGCCGATGTTGCGGAACCTCCTCGGGGGGCTCTCCGGCCCCGCGATTCGGCCGGTCGCGCTGCGGATGGTCTGGCAGGCCTCCCGGGCCGTGGCGATCCCCATCTGTGGAATGGGGGGGATCACCAGCGCCGAAGATGCGGTGAAATTCCTACTGTG
>CAJXIC010000377.1 GCA_913054385.1 uncultured Pseudomonadota bacterium | reverse complement strand
CCGTCCGCGTGGATGCCCGAAGTCTGGGTGAAGACGTCGCGGCCCACGATCGGGCTGTTGCTCGCGACCTCCTTGCCACTGAAGCGCTCGACCAATCGGGAAAGGGCACTCAACTTCGATTCGTTGACGCCGGTGCGGTGCGGAGAGTGGTCGTGGAGCGCAGCCACCACCTCGGCGAGGCGCGTGTTTCCCGCCCGTTCGCCGAGGCCATTGACGCTGGTGTGCACGCCGCGCGCACCCGAAGCGACCGCGGCCAGGCAATTTGCGGTGGCGAGGTTGTAGTCGTTGTGGGCGTGAAATTCGAAGTCGACGGCGGGCCAGGTCGTGGTCATCAGCGACACCGTCCGCGCAGTTGCCTCGGGTGAGAGGATTCCCAGCGTGTCCGGCAGGTAGATGCGGCCGACCCGCACTTCCCGGAGTAGTTGGACCAGTTCGTAGACGTAGTCGAACGAATCCTGAACGCCGTTCGACCAATCCTCGAGGTAGACATTCACCTGCATCCGCCGGCGGCGCGCGTAGCGGATGGTTTCGGCGATCGCCTCGCGGTGCTTTTCGGGGGTTTGGCGCAACTGTGTTCGACAGTGGGCCTCGGAGCCCTTCGTAAGCAGGTTCAGCACCTTTCCGCCGACGCCGGCAATCCAATCGACCGAGATCTTGCCGTCGCAGAAGCCGAGGATTTCGACGCGCTGCAGGCAACCCTCTTTGCGGGCGAAGGCGCAGATCTTGCGCGCTGCATCGCGTTCGCCTTCGGATACGCGGCTCGACGCGATCTCGATGCGATCGACCTCGACGTCGAGCAGCAGGAGCCGCGCGAGCTGGAGCTTTTCTGCCGGCATGTAGGAGACGTTCGGCGTCTGCTCACCGTCGCGCAGCGTCGTATCCATGACCGCGATGTGGCGATCTTCGTGGCTCGGCGGGGTTGTCATCGCTTCCTTGGGGCGGTGGCGCGATTCGCGCACCGACGAAGACCGCGGGAGCGGGTCCCTGGGACGGCGAGTGCCGCGGGGACCCAAATGCCGCGGCCGGGGCTCCTCGGGCTCCGCGGGTTACGCAGGGCCGGAGCCGGGCCTCGAACCCGGAATCCAGATCGAGAGGAACTGTCCCATGGGCCCGAGGGTACCGCGGCGGCGTCGGGATTGTCGAACCGTGGATGGCCGCTGGGGGGGGCTGCCCCTGGCCGGGAGGCCACTAGACTCGCGGCATGACGAGTGTCGAAGATCAAGCGGTCGGGGTCGTCCAGATCACGGTGGGTGCCGAAGCCGTAGGCACGCGCCTGGACCGCTTCCTGGCCCAGCGCCTCGAGCGGTCGCGGCGCCGGATTCGCGAGTTGCTCGCGGCCGGCTCGGTGCGGCTCGACGGTCGCAACGTCGGGCTCGCGGACAAGGGCCTGGAAGTCGCAGAAGGCGGCCTGATCGAGGTCAGCGAAGCCGCGATCCAGGCGGCGGATCACGTCCTGCCGCAGCCGGAGCAATCGCTTCGCGTTCTGGCCGAAGGCGAGGGCTGGTTGGCGATCGATAAATCGCCCGGGACGGCCGTTCATCCCCTGCGCGGCGGCGAGACGGGCACGGTGTTGAACGCCGTCGTGGCCCGCCACCCGGAGATCCAAGGGGTCGGCGAGGGCGGGCTTCGCAGTGGGGTCGTGCATCGCCTCGATGTCGATACCTCGGGTGCACTGCTTCTGGCGACGACGGCGATGCGCTGGGAAGAACTGCGCAGCGCGTTCGCGCGGCACCGCGTCGGGAAGATCTACCGCGCGCTGGTACACGGGCGACTCGACTGGGAGCCCGGCGCGCGTCTCGAGGTCGGGCTTCGCGTACAGCAGCATCGCAATGCAAGGGTGGTCGTTTCCGAGGTGCCGAGTGACGGCGATGGCGACGAGGGGCAAAAGGAGTGGCGTGCAACCCAGACGCTCACCGCGCTCGAAACCTTCGCCGCGGGCACGCTCGTCGAGGTGCGCCCCGAAACGGGCTTTCTCCACCAGATTCGCGCGACCCTCGCGCACCTGGGGCACCCGGTGCTGGGAGACGCCACCTATGGATCTCCCGAAGTCGCAGCGTACGCCCCGCGTCACATGCTGCACGCGGCCGCGGTCGAGTTTGGCCGCGTGCGCGCGGAATCTCCGGATCCGGCGGACTTCGCCGAGGTTCTCGAAAGGCTCCGGGGCTAGCGGGCGTCTACTTCGAACCGCGCATCTGCCGTTGGATGGCGGCGGCGCTAACGCGTTCGGCATCCTCGATGCGTCCGTCCTGTTGGTACAGCCGGGATAGGTTGGTGTGGCTGAGGGGATCGTCGGGTTCGATCTCGACCAACTTCTCGGCCGCTTCGATGGCAGCCGCGAGATCACCGGACTGTGCCAGCGCCATCGAAAGCCCATTCCAGGCCAGGCCCAGCGAGGCATCGTGCTCGATCGCTTCGCGATAGAGCCGGATGGCGTCGCCGAAATCCTTCTTCGCGAAGTGGGTGAAGGCTTCTCGGGCCAGCGTGCGCGCTTGATTCATCGGCCCGAGTATAGGCGTAGAGCCGGGCCCGATCGGCGCGCCACCGTCCGCGTTCTCGCGGTTCTGGTCTCGAGGCTGCGCCGCGGGGATCGTAGCGGGAGAGCCCCATTGGATTAAAAATTGGGTCCTTATGCCCCCGTCGGTTTCGAGGATAGCGGGAACGGATCGATTTTATTCGTGGGAAAATTCGATTCGAAGCGCATAGTTCTATGGAAGCGGAAC
>CAJXIC010000376.1 GCA_913054385.1 uncultured Pseudomonadota bacterium | reverse complement strand
GCGCGCGCGCGCAAGCCATTGCTTCGGGTCAAGGGGGCGGGGGCCGCGGCGCAGCTCGAAATACAGCCCGGGGCCGGTGAGCGAACCGGTATCTCCGACCGCGCCGATGCGCTCGCCGACTTCGACCTCGTCCCCCACCGCCACCTCGAAACGCTCGAGCTGCGCGTAGAGCGAAAAATAGCCCTCGCCGTGGTCGAGGATCAACATCCGGCCATACCCCCGAAACCAGTCGGCGAAGCGCACCTCACCCGACGCCACGGCGTGCACCGCGCTGCCACGGTCCGCACCGAATTCGACCCCCCTGCGAAAGGTCTCGGTGCCAAAGCGCGGGTCGACGACACGCCCGAAGGGCTTGACAATCGGGGCTACCAGCGGCGCCGGCAAGCGACCCCGGCGCGCTGCAAAGCCCCCCGATCGACTGCGGCGGCCGCGCGTCTCAAAACGCGCGAGCTTTGCTTCGAGGGCCCGGGCCGTCGCCTCGAGCTCCGCCAGCAGGCTGCGGTGTTTCGCGCCATCTCCCTGCACCCGCGTCAGCAGCGCTGTTTTTTCGGCGCGCTCCCCAGCCAGGACGCGACGCTGTGCAAGCGCCGCGGCCTGCTCGCGATCGCGCCGCACCCGCGCCGCCGCCGAGCGCTCACGTGCGGCTTCGAGAGCGCGACTCCCCTTGCGGTAGCGCTCGATCAGGTGCCGGTCGGCGGCGATCAGCACGCGCAACGCAGACGCTCGCGAGAGCCATTCGAAGGGATCTCGCGACGCGAAGAGCACCCGCAGCGACGCCGTTTCGCCGAGGCGGTAGAGCGCCACCACCCGGCGGGTCATGGTGCTGCGCGTCGCCTCGAGACGCTCGCGCTGGCGGCTGCGTTCGCGGTCGAGCTGCGCGTACTGCGCCTCGCTCTCGCGCGCCCGCACGCGCGTCGCCCGGTGTTCCACGTCGATCGCGACCAGGCTGCGATCGAGTCCTTCGAGGGCTGCGAGCAGGCCGCGTTCGGCCTCGGCGCTGCGCACGACGGCCGCCCGGGCGCGCTCACTCTTCTGCCGGAGTTCTTGCAAATCACCGCGGTCGCCGGCGGCGGCAGCCTGGGCGATCGACCCGAGCAGGACCACCCCGAGTGCGAGGACCCGCAGTCGCCCCCCCATCAGCGGCGTGGACCCACCACCGCCAGCACCGCGCCGATGAGCCCCAGAAACGCGCCGGCCGCGACCAGGCTGAGCGACTCCATCGGGTCGAGAAAACGCGGCGGCACCTGGCCCAGCAGCATCTCGAAACCGCCGCCTTCGGGAACGCGCAGCAGCCCGAAGGCGAGCGCGAGCAGGCAGAGGGCGAGCACGCCACCGGCCATGCCCTCGAGGAAGCCCTCGATCCAGAAGGGACCGCGAACGAAGCTGCGGCTAGCGCCCACCAGCGCCAGGATCTCGATCTCGTCCCTGCGCGCGTAGGCGCCGAGACGCACGGTGCTCGACACGACGAGCAGCGCGGCCAGGCCCAGCACGACCCCCAGCGTCCAGCGGATGGCATCGACCACCGCGAGGGCCCGGGTGTAGCCGACCAGCCAGTCGTCTCCGTGTTGCACGTCGCCAATCGCCTCGAAGCCGCGAAGTGCTTCCGCCACTCGCAGCGCCGACGCCTCCGCCCGGGCTTCCGCACCGAGCGACACTTCGAGACTCGCCGGCAGGGGATTGCCCTCGACCCCTTCGAGCAATTCTTCTCCGCCCACCTGGTTGCGGAAGCGCGCGAGGGCCGCCTCTTGCGACACGTAGACCACGGCGTCGACCCCCTCGAGCGCCTCGGCGCGCCGCACCCATTCGAGTGCGGTCGCCTCGCCGACGGGCTCTGCGAAGAAGGCGACGACCGGAATCTGCTCGCCCAACCCCTCGAGCAGGGCCCGCATGTTGGCCCCCACCAGCACGAAGACCCCGATCACCCAGAGCGTCAGGCCAATCGTCAAGACGGTGGCAAGCGCAGCGCCCGCACTGCGCCGGATGCCGCGAAAGGCGGTGCGCAGCCCGATGCCGCAATGGATGACGAGGCGGCTCACCTTTCGCCCGCCTTCGTGTCGGCGACCAGCCGCCCCTTCGCAAGTTCGAGCACGCGCGCCCCGCTGCGCTCGACCAGGTTCGCATCGTGGGTCGCCACCAGCACCGCGGTCCCATGCGCCGCCACATCCGCGAGCCAGTCCATGATCTCGAGGGTGTACTCGGCATCCAGGTTGCCGGTGGGCTCGTCGGCCAGCAGGATCGCAGGCTCGCCCACCAACGCGCGCGCGATCGCGACGCGCTGCTGCTCGCCGCCCGAGAGCGAGAGCGGGCTTCGCTGGCGCCGCTTCTCGAGACCCAGCCGCTTCAGGATCGCAAAGACCCGGCGGCGGGTTTCCTGCCGGGGGGTCCCCACGACTTCGAGGGGCATCGCCACGTTCTCTTCGACACTGCGCCGCGGCAGCAGCTTGAAATCCTGGAAGACGAAGCCGATGCGGCGCCGCAGCACGCGGATGGCCGCTTCGCCGAGCCGTCCGACATTGCGACCGAGCACGATCGCCTGGCCCGAACTCGGGCGCTCCGCGCCAAAGAGCAGGCGCAGGAGTGTCGTCTTGCCGGCGCCGCTCGGGCCCGTCACGAAGACCAACTCGCCGGCACCCACCTCGAAGCCGAGATCGGCGATAGCGAAGCCGCCCTGGCCGTAGCTCTTCTTCAGGTGGTAGGCGCGGAGCAGCGCCCCGCCCGGCTGT
>CAJXIC010000375.1 GCA_913054385.1 uncultured Pseudomonadota bacterium | reverse complement strand
ACCGGGACACCGAGCCGCTCGCGAAACCACTCGCCGGCAGAGAGCAATTGCCAACTCTGTGCAGCGGTCTTCGCGAAGCCAAGACCCGGATCGACGATCAGGTCGTGAGCCCCGGCTGCCCGCGCGCGTAGGGTCGAATCCCCCAGCTCGCGGGCCACGTCCTCGAGCAGGTCTTCGTAGTCGCAGTGGTCCGCCATGTCGCCGGGGTTGCCGCGCATGTGGCCGAGGATCAAAGTCGCACCGCGACCCGCCGCCACCTCGAGTAGCCGTGGGTCAAAAGCTCCACCCGACACATCATTCACGATCCGGGCACCGGCTTCGAGCGCGGCGGCGGCCACTTCGGCATCGCGGGTGTCGATCGAGATCGGCCCCGCGGCGCGCTTGGCGAGCCCCTCGATCACCGGGAGTACGCGGCTCATCTGCAGCGCGGCAGGAATCGCGTGAGCCCCGGGCCGCGTCGACTCGCCCCCCACGTCCACCACATCCGCACCGGCCTCGAAGAGGCGCAGCCCTTCGACGACCGCGGCGTCAACGGCAACCTCGCCGTCCAGTCCGAAGCGCCCCCCATCCGAGAACGAGTCCGGCGTCAGGTTCAGCACACCGAACACCGCCACACGCTGCTTCGGAAGCGAAAAAGCGGGCCGCACCGGGCGCGTCGCTCAGCTCGCGATCGGCTCCGGGTCGGGGATCCCGCCTCCCGGAATCTCCTTCCCAGAAGGGCTACGCCCGGGCTTCTTCCCCGTGCCGTCTGCATCGAGAAGTGAATCGAGTTCCGGCAGGGTCTCTCCGCGTCGCAACAGCTCGAGGTCGGGGCCGTCGAGTGTCTCGCGCTCGAGCAGGGCGGTCGCCGTGCGATCGAGCAAGTCTCTGTGGTCCAGCAGCAGGGTCCGGGCCTCGGCGTAGAGGCCATTTAGGATGGAGCCGACCTCGTCATCGATCTGCCGCGCGGTGTTTTCGCTGTATTCCTTGCGCGCGACGAAATCGCGACCCAGGAACACGTCACTGCTCTCGTCACCGAAGCTGACCGGGCCGAGTTTTTCGCTCATGCCGTACTTGCAGACCATGCGGTGGGCCCACTCCGTGGCCTGCTGCAAGTCGTTCGAGGCGCCGGTGGTGAACTGGTTGAAAACGATTTCTTCCGCGGCGCGGCCCCCCATGGCGTGCTTGATGATTGCCAGGATCTGGTCGCGGGAATAGTTCAGCCTATCTTCTAGGGGGATCGTCTGCGTGACGCCCAGCGACATGCCCCGCGGAATGATCGTCACCTTGTGCACAGGATCGCTATCGGGCGTGAGCACCGCCACCAGTGCGTGGCCGGCCTCGTGGTACGCGGTGATGCGCTTGTCTGCCTCGCTCATCACCAGGCTGCGCCGCTCGGTCCCCAGCAGCACCTTGTCCTTCGCGTCCTCGAAATCGCGGTTATAGACGCGCTGGCCGTCGCGCCGGGCCGCCAGCAGCGCCGACTCGTTGACGAGGTTCGCGAGATCTGCGCCGACTAAACCGGGGGTCCCCCGAGCGATGGTTTCAAGCGAGACATCGTCGCCGAGGGGAACCTTGCGGGTGTGGATCTTGAGGATCGCATGTCGACCGCGCAGGTCCGGGCGAGGGACCACCACTTGCCGGTCAAAGCGCCCGGGGCGCAGCAGCGCCGGGTCCAACACGTCGGGACGATTCGTCGCCGCGATCAGGATCACGCCTTCGTTGCTCTCGAAGCCATCCATCTCGACCAGCAGCTGGTTCAGCGTTTGCTCGCGTTCGTCATGGCCTCCGCCGAGCCCGGCCCCCCGGTGCCGACCGACGGCGTCGATCTCGTCGATGAAGATGATGCACGGCGCGTTCTTCTTCCCTTGCGCAAAGAGATCGCGCACCCGGGAGGCGCCCACGCCGACGAACATCTCGACGAAATCGCTGCCGGCGATCGAGAAGAACGGAACCCCGGCCTCGCCCGCCACGGCTCGAGCCAGCAGCGTCTTCCCGGTTCCGGGCGGGCCCACGAGCAGGACGCCCTTCGGAATGCGACCGCCGAGCCGCGTGAACTTCTTCGGCTCGCGCAGGAAAGCGATGATCTCCTCGAGTTCGGCCTTCGATTCTTCGATCCCGGCGACGTCCTCGAAGGTGACCTTGTGCTCGTTTTCGGTCATCAGCCGCGCCTTCGACTTGCCAAAGCTCATCGCCTTGCCGCCGCCCGCCTGCATCTGCCGGATGAAGAAGATCCACAGCCCGATGAAGAGCAGCAGTGGGAACCACATGATCAGGATCTGCCGCCAGAAACTCGACTCGGCCTTCGGCTGCGCCGTGATCTTCACGTTCTGTTTTTCGAGACGCGCCAGCAGGTCCTCAGTGACCGCCGGGGCATAGGTCTCGAACTCGGTGCCATCGGTGTAGAGGCCGTGGATTTCGAATTCTTCGATCACCACGGCTTCGACGCGGAGATCGTCGACATCGCGAACGAATTCGCTGAACGCGATATCGGGGGTTCCCCCGCCCTCCTGCTTCATCATCGAGACGAGCAACAGGATGAAGACGAGCACGACGAGCCACAGCGCCATGTTCTTGTAAAACTGGTTATTCAAGCTTGCTCCGGGTTTCGCGGGCGGGGACCACTGGCCGGTTCGTGCAAAACGCTTCGCGAGTCACGCGGCCCATGCGAAGCGTTGGGGAAAACCCGCAACCTCCTCATGGAATCCGACCGTGACCCCCTAGGATTTCGCCGTCACAGCGGTC
>CAJXIC010000374.1 GCA_913054385.1 uncultured Pseudomonadota bacterium | reverse complement strand
GAGGCGCTGATCACGCGAAAGCGCCCCCTCGAAGAAATCAACGAAGCACTCGACGACCTGCGGGCTGGCCGTGGGATTCGGACGGTGCTTTCCATGGGCTGAGGGCGACTTGGCCCGGACCCGCAGAGGGTCCACACGCCCCACAAGGGAGACACACATGGCGGAAATCAAGATCGAACGAGATTTCGAGGCAAGTGCCGACCGCGTCTGGGAAAAACTCGGCGCCTTCGGCGAACTCGACTGGATGCCCGGCGTTGGATCCGTCGAAGTGGAGGGCGAAGGCGTCGGCGCGATCCGCCGGATCGCGATGGGCGCGGCCACCATCGTCGAGAAGCTCGAAGCGCACGACAACGGCGCCCGAAGCCTCTCCTACTCGATCACCGAGGGGCCGATTCCGGTACAGAACTATCTCGCCACGATCTGCGTCAGCGAAACCGAGGGCGGCTGCCACGTGGACTGGTCGGCGCGTTTCGAGTTGCCCGACGGCGTTCCGGCAGAGGCCATCACAGGGGCGCTCGAGGGCGCCTACGGCGGAGCCCTCGACCACCTGAAGGGTCTCGTGGGCGACTGATTTCCACCGCGGTCCCTTGGCGGAGGCGCGACCCTCCCGTGCGGCTCGCATGCGGGGTTGCAGTCCCCCATGCGCGAGCCTAAACAACGGGCGGTGCCGACCGCCCCGGCCCCCGAAGCCGCTCTCACCAAAAGGAATTCGGCCCCCATGTCGAAGCCCGTTCCGAACACTGTACCCGCCGTCCCCGCGGCAAAGATCGAATTCGAGCCCGAGGATCGGCGCTGGATCGCGGAGCAGATCGAGGCCATGCTCGAGAGCGGCCAACTCACTCTCGGCCCACACGGGCGCGAACTCGAGGAGCAGTTTGCCAAGAGTTGCGGCGTCTCCCACGCGGTGTCGGTGAGCAGCGGCACGGCCGCACTCGAGATCATCCTGCGCGCCCAGGGTGTCGCCGGGCGCGACGTGCTCGTGCCCGCAAACACCTTCTTTGCCACCGCCGCCGCCGTCGTCCACGCCGGTGGGCGGCCGGTACTGATGGATACCGATCTCGAAACCTTCGGCACCCATCCGGACGAGATCGAGGCGCGCATCACCCCCAACACCGTCGGCGCCATCGTCGTCCACATCGGCGGCATCGTCTCGCCCCAGATGAAGCGCATCCAGGAAGTCCTGTCCGCCCGTGGCCTGTGGCTCGTCGAAGACGCCGCCCATGCCCATGGCTCGAGTTACGAGGGAACCCAGGCCGGCGCCTTCGGGATCGCGGCGGCTTTCAGCTTCTATCCCACGAAGGTGATGACCGCCGGGGAGGGCGGAATCATCACCACCAGCGACGAGCGCGTCGCCGACGAAGCCCGGATCTACCGAGACCCGGGGAAGGCCAGCTTTACGCAGAACGCCCATACCCGCCTCGGCTACAACTGGCGGATGTCTGAGCCGCACGCCGCCATTGCGCGGCGCCATCTCGAGCGCCTGCCCGAGATGATCCAAAAGCGACAGCACGTGGCCAGGATTTTCGACGCCGGGCTTGCGAAGTGCGCAAACCTCGAAGCCCTCGTGCCCGGCCCCGGTGCGTCCTGGAATTACTACAAGTACATCGCGAAGACCGCCGAACGCCTCGACCGCAAGGCGCTCAAGGCCGAGTTGCGCGAAGCATGGGGCGTGTCACTCGCCGGCGAGGTCTACGAGGACCCGATCCAACACCAGCCCATCTTTCGAGAGTACGCCGCAAGCGATCTCCCGAACTCCGAAGAGGCCTGCGCGCGTCACATCTGCCTGCCGGTCTTTCCGAGCATGACCGACGAGCAGGCGCATCGCGTGATCGAAGCCGTCACGGCCACCATCGGTTAGGGAGACGCAACGTGAGCAAGGTCATCGTTACCGGTGGAAGCGGATTCATCGGCTCGCACGTGGTCGATGCGCTGGTCGACGCGGAACACGACGTCACCGTCCTCGATCACCGCGTGCGTCCGCACCGAAGCGACGTGGGTTTTGAGGACATCGACCTGCTCGACCTCTCCTCGGTGCTCGAAGCGACGAAGGGCGCGGAACATATCTTCCACCTCGCTGCGGTCTCGAACGTGAACTACGCGCATAAGTACCCGGTGTACACCACCTCCCTCAACGTGATGGGCACCACCAACATTCTCGAATCAGCCCGCATCAATGGCGCCTCGCGGGTCCACCTGGCCTCGACCGTGTGGGTCTATAACGGGGTTCCGCACGCCGAAGAAGTCGACGAGAGCGTCCCCTTCCACCTGAACGGAGCCGGACACATCTACACCTCGACGAAGATGGCCTGCGAGATGCTCTGCCATAACTACGCCGAACTCTACGAACTTCCCTTCACGGTGCTCCGCTACGGCATCCCCTACGGCCCCCGGATGCGCGAGGAACTCCTGATCCCGATCTTCCTGAAGAAGGCGCTGGCGGGCGAAGCCCTCACCATCGCGGGTCGGGGCGAGCAGTACCGGAAGTTCCTATACGTGCGCGACCTCGCCGACGCCCACGTCCTGGCCATGGCCGAGAGTGCTGCCGGCGAGACCTACAACCTCGAAGGCCCGCGGCCGGTGACGGTGCTCGAAGTCGCCGAACGCATCCGCGAGGCCGTGGGGGACCACGTGCAGATCGAGTTCACCCCCGCCCGTCCCGGCGACTTCGGCGGCAAGTTGGTCTCGGCCGAGAAGGCAAAGCGCGAGCTCGGCTGGCAGGCCGAGATCGATTTTGAAA
>CAJXIC010000373.1 GCA_913054385.1 uncultured Pseudomonadota bacterium | reverse complement strand
ACGAAGCGCGGGGGCACCGAGACCACGGAACCGTCGACGTGCTGCTTCGCGGTGATATCGCGCACGCAATCGAAGACCGGCACGCCATAGACGTCGCGGCCCGCGCGACCGGGGGTCACGCCGCCGACGATTTTCGCGCCGTAGTCGAGGTTTTCCCGGGTCAGGTTCACCGCCTCGCGGCCGGTGATGCCCTGGATGATGAAGGTGGTGTCCTTCGTGATCAGGATCGACATCTACGCTTCCCCCTGGGCCTGCATCTTCGCGACGGCGCGACCCGCCGCCTCGTACATCGAGACGCTGCGGTCGCAGTACTCGACGCCGTATTTCTCGAGAATCTTGAAGCCTTCGTCTTCCCAGGATCCGGGGATCCTGAAGATCGCGATGGCCGAGGCGGGATCGACCCCCGACTCGAGGCATCCCTTGATCACGCCGCGGGCCACGATGTCGACGCGGGTATTCGAAACCACGTTCATCATGACCGCGATCTTTTCGACCTCGGGTTTTCCGAGAATCAGTTTCGTCAGCTCGCAGGCCTTCTTGACACTGGGGTTGCCGCCGATCTCGCAGTAGTTCGCCGGCTTTCCGCCGTGGCTGCGGACCGCATCGAAGAGCGTCAGCGAGCCGCCGCCGGCGCCGATGATGAGCCCGAGATTGCCGTCGAATTCGACGACGTTTCCCGCCACGCCGCGGTGATCCGACGCATCGACCAAAGCGCCGCGGATCTCGAAATCCGTCGGGGGGCGCGCCTGGCGCGTTTCCTCGGGAAGGATCCCGATCTCGTCGAGCAGCGCCTTGTGGTTGTTGCGGGCCTCGGCCTCCATGTCGACGTGGCCGTCGAGCACCAGGAAGGAGCCGTCTTCGAGCTTCACCAGCGGGTTGATCTCGGCGAGGGTGAGGTCGCGATCGAGGAACAGATCGACGAGCTTGGCGACGATCGGGGTCAGCTTGTTGAGGTCGCTGCCGGTGACCCCCACGGCGCCCACGGCTTCCTTCGCGAGGCGCGGCGTGACAGGCAGGATCGTCGAGATGTGGGTCTTCGAAACGTGCTCGGGATGTTTCTCGGCGACTTCCTCGATGTCGATGCCGCCCATGTCGCTGAAGATCAGCACCGGAAGCTTGCGCCGGGCGTCCCAGGTGACGCCGACGTAGTACTCCTTTGCGATGGGGCTCTTTTGCTCCACGAGGATCGATCGGGCTTCCTGTCCGTTGACGATGATCGGCAGAATGGTTTTGAAATGCTTCGCGGCCTCGTCGGCAGTGTCCGCGAAGAGGACGGCCCCGGCCTTCATGCGGCCGCCGGAGAGCACCTGGCTCTTCAGCACCACGGGGCAGCCGATCTGAACCGCGGCGGCCCGGGCTTCGTCGGCGGAATGCACCACGCGGCGTTCGCCGAGCGGCAGACCGCATTTCGCGAAAAGATCCTTGGATTCGAATTCGTAGAAGCGCATTCGGGTTCCTTTCGGGGCCTTTCCGGGTCGATGCTTGGGTTTGGGCTTGAGTCGGAGCGGGTTCGGGAAGGGGCCCTACCGGCTGTAGTGGCTGCGGCGCTTGACCGCGAGTTGTCGGTCGAGTTCGAAGATCGGGATTTTCTTCCAGCCTTCGGGAGCGTCGTCCGGCGTGGCGCCCTCGTCGCGCGCGAACTTGTGTCCAAAGAGCCTTGTGTCCACGAGGCCAAGGTCGGCGCGTTCCGGGTGGTCGTGGGTAGCGAGGATTTCGGTGGCCGCGAAGACGGTATCGCCGGCGAAGAGCGGGGCGGTGTGGCGACCGGTTCGGTAGATCGTTTCACCGAGGGCGTTGTCGCCCACGTCGGGACCCGAAAGCCCGAGACATAGGATGAAGGGGATGCCCCCGAAGATGATGAGCTTGCCGCCGACGTACTGCTTCGGGTTCCAGTCGATCATCTGCTGGTTGCAGTGGACCTGGCTGGTGTTGTCGAGAATGCCCGTGAGCGCGATGTGCTCATCGGTCACAGTGCGTCCGCGCGAATGTTCGATGCGGGTGCCGACTTCGAGATCTTCGAAATAGGAATCGGCGCTCGAGAGGTGCGAGAGCGCCGCGTAGTCGGTGGCGGCGTCGTACTCGGGGAGCCAGAGCGAGCACTCGATATCGTCGGGGTCGATGGCGAAAGCCTCGACCGTGACCTTGTCGTCGTTCTTGTAGACCTGCACCTTTCGCTGCCAGGTCATCACCACGGCTTCGTCCTCGGCGCCGAGGTTTTTGCGCGCGGTCGACTGCACGTGGACGATGCCGAGATTCGGGCGGCTCGACGAGGGGCGGACCCCGAGAATCTTCGTCTCGACCTCGATGGTGTCGCCGATGTAGACCGGCGCGCCGAAGCGCATGTCGATGTACTCGAGGTTGGCGCGGGCATTCTCGGAAATGTCTCCGACGGTTTGCGAGAAGGCCGTCACCATCACCAGCCCGGGCGGGCAGACGAGGCCGCGGTAGCCGTGGGCCCGGGCGTAGCGCGCGTTCTTCGACAGCGGGTTCGTCGCCATCGAGAAGTCGGTGAAGAGCGCGAAGAGTCCCTCGGTCAGGGTCTTCCCACCCTTGTGGCGGAAGAGCTGACCGGGCTTGAAATCCTCGAGAAAGTTCCCGGTCTTCTTGCGGATGATGCGGGGGGACAAACTGGACTCCGTGGTGCGCGAGGCGCGCAGTCTAGTTTTACTTGGGGGCGGCCGCCACGGAGCGCGAAGAGCAGCGGTCTAGAACTAGACGGCGTCGAATGGGGCGCCGGGGC
>CAJXIC010000372.1 GCA_913054385.1 uncultured Pseudomonadota bacterium | reverse complement strand
GCGCCCTGAATGTCCTCGTTCCAGCCCGGGAAGGTCTCGAAAACCGGCTCGGCGCGACGCACCTCATCGAGGGTCATCGGAAACTCGTGGCACAACTTGCCGTCGATTCGGTAGGCCGTCGCCACCGGAATCTCGGCGAAACCCGACAGCACGTCGAGTTTGTTGATGGCTAGATCGGTGATGCCGTTGACCGTGACCGCCTCGCGCAGCATCACGGCATCGAGCCAGCCACAGCGGCGGGGTCGCCCCGTGGTGGCCCCAAACTCGTTGCCCGCAACCCGCAGGCGCTCGCCCACCTCCCCTTCGTCTTCCGTGGGAAAGGGCCCGCTTCCGACGCGCGTGGTGTAGGCCTTGGTGATCCCGAGCACGCGGTCGATCTTGGTCGGGCCAACCCCCGAGCCGGTGCAGACTGCCCCGGCGACACAATTCGACGAGGTGACAAAGGGATAAGTGCCGTGATCGATGTCCAGGAAGGTGCCCTGGGCCCCCTCGAAGAGAACACACTTGCCGTCGCGAAGCGCACGGTCGAGCAAGCGCCCGGTGTGATCCACATAGGGCCCCAACCGGCGCCCCCAGGCCAGCGCCTGCTCGCAGAGCTCGGCCACGTCGATCGGCGCACACCCGTAAAACTTCTCCAGCTCAAAATTTTTGAACTCGGCCACCCGCTCGAGTCGCTCGCGCAGCCCTTCCGCGTGGAGCAGGTCGGCTACACGGATGCCGCGGCGGGCCACCTTGTCCTCGTAGGCCGGACCGATGCCCCGACGGGTGGTGCCGATCGACTTGCTCTGGGCCTTCTCTTCGCGTGCCGCGTCGAGAGCCCTGTGCCACGGAAGGATCACGTGCGCCCGCCCGGAGACGCGGATCCGCGACGGATCGCGAAGCACGCCTCTCTCGGTGAGTGCATCGATTTCAGAGAGCAGCGCTTCGGGGTCGACGACGACACCGGGACCGATCAGGTTCACGCTCTGTGGGTGCAAAATCCCCGAGGGCACCACGTGCAGCACCGTGGTCACACCGTCGACCACCAATGTGTGCCCCGCGTTGTTGCCGCCCTGGAAGCGTGCCACCAGGTCGGCACGCGGCGCCAGCCAGTCGACGATCTTCCCCTTGCCTTCATCGCCCCACTGGGCACCTACGGCTACCACGGTCGACATCGCTATAGCTCCAACAATTTCGCTGCCAGCATCTGCGGAATCTCCCGCAGTCGCGTCATCAGCCCCTCGTCGGGACTGGCGTCGACATTGATCAGCATGGCAGCCTCGCCGTTCTCCCGCGAGAGCGCCAATTGCATGCGCGAGATATTGATCCCGCCCTCGCCGAGCAGGCGCCCCACGGTGCCCACGACGCCGGGCTCGTCCTGATTCTGCAAGAAGAGCGTCGGCCCTTCGGGAATCGCCTCGAGCATGAAGCCGTCGATACGGACGATCCGCGGCTGTCCCCCGTGGAAGACGGCACCGGCAATCAGGCGCTCTTCGCTCCCGCGCAGCCGCACCGTGATCCCGCTGGCAAAATCCGTCGGCCGACTCACTTTCGATTCGATCACCTTGATGCCGCGCTCCTGGGCGATCAGCGGCGCGTTGACCATGTTCACACGGTCACTCGCCGGCTCGAGCAGACCCTTCAGCACCGCAATGGTGATCGGCGCGACATCCAGTTCGGCGACGACGCCAGCGTATTCGACGTTGACTTCGTCAATCCGTCCGGTCGCGAGTTGCCCCTGGAACCGTCCCAATTTCTCCGCCAACACCAGATACGGGCGGACTTCCTCGAGAATTTCCGCCGGCAACGACGGCACGTTGACGGCGTTCTGCACCAGACCGTGCAGGAGGTAGTCGCGAACCTGTTCGGCGACAGCGACCGCAACGTTCACCTGGGCCTGTTCGGTCGAGGCCCCGAGGTGCGGGGTGCAGATCACCCTCTCGTGGGCAATCAGCGGCGATTGGGCCGGCGGCGGTTCCTCGCTGAAAACATCAAGGGCCGCCCCTCCGACCTGTCCCGATTCGAGGGCCTCGAGCAGCGCCGCCTCGTCGACGATGCCACCGCGCGCCGTGTTCACGATGAGAACGCCCCGCTTTGCGCGCGCAAAGGCTTCGGCCCCGAGCAAACCCTCGGTGTCCTTGTTGCGGGGCACGTGCACACTGATGGCATCCGCTCGGGACAGCAACTCGTCGAAATCCGTGAGTTCGACCCCGAGACGGACCGCCGCCTCGCGTGAGATATGGGGATCGTAAGCCACGACCTTCATCCCGAGGCCCTGGGCGCGGAGCGCCACGATGCGACCGATATTCCCGAGACCCACGACGCCCAGCGTGCGGTTGTAAATCTCCATCCCGGTGAACTTCTTCTTTTCCCAGCTGCCGGCCTTCAGCGACGCCGTCGCCGCCGGGATATGGCGCGCCAGCGAGAGGAGCAGCGATATCGCGTGCTCCGCCGTGGTGATATTGTTGCCCTCTGGCGTGTTCAGCACCGCGATCCCGCGCTCGGTGGCAGCCGACACGTCGACGTTGTCGACCCCGATCCCGGCACGTCCAATCACCCGGAGCTTGGGCGCTGCGGCAATCATCGAGCGGGTCACCTTGGTCCCACTGCGCACGATCAGCCCCTCGACCTCGCGAATGGCTTCGAGGAGCTCTCCCGGGGCGATCCCCGGGCGGTCGAGCACCTCGATCCCGGGGGCCTGGTCGAGCACCTCGATCCCCTGGGAGGCCAACGAATCCGAAATCAGAACCTTGCTCACACGAATTTCCTCTTC
>CAJXIC010000371.1 GCA_913054385.1 uncultured Pseudomonadota bacterium | reverse complement strand
CGACCACCGAGATCTACACTCTTTCCCTACACGACGCTCTTCCGATCTCGAGGGGCTCCTCGACTACGACGCTGTCGTCGAGTTCCGAGCGCGCGCCGTCCACCACCAGGATGGTCGGCCAACGGCGGCTTCCCTCCCCCGGGTTCACGCCTTCTCCACTTCGACCCAGGCGTTGTAGTCGGGTTCGCCACAGCGCGGGTCAAAGCGCCCGCGCCGAATGACGGCGTTGCCCTCGGGCCAGAAGACCTGGAGATTTCCCGGGCGAATGACTGCTACGTGGACGCGACCCCGCATTTCGCCGGCCTCGGACCGGAGCCACACCGCGTCGCCTTCTTTCAACCCGCGCTCGGCACAATCCGCTTCCGAAAGGAAGACGGCGTCGCGTCCGGCACCCGTGAGCGGATCGCGATCCCGCCACACCATCGAGTTGAATTGCTTTCCGCGGCGCGTGCTGGCGCGCAGCAGGCCTTCCCGCGGCGGAGACTCGCCCGCGAGGGGCACCGGGGCGAAACGCGCACGGCCATCGTCGGTGCCGAAACGACCCCCCTCGCAGAGCCGTGGACCGCCCCACTGGAACTGGTCGCCCTTCTTCTGCAGGGCCTCGATGCCCCGATAGCTCGGCACCGCCGCGGCGATCTCCTCGCGGATCGAGGCGGCGTCGGCGAGACCGAGTTTCGCCCCCAGTTCGGGGTCGACGCGGCGAACGAGATCGCGCAGCACCGCCCATTCGGCGCGGGCCTCGCCGATCCGGGGCCCGGGGATCTCCGGCGAGAAGATGACGCGTCGCTCGGTGGTGGTCTCGGTGCCGCCACCCGGGTGTTCGTAGCGCGTGGCTGCCGGAAGCAGGATCACTTCCTCGCCCGGATCCGCCAGCATCGTCTTCGAAACGACGATGTCCTGGTGCACCCGCAGCGGGACGCGCCCGAGTGCCTCCTTCACCCGATCGGGTTCGGGCAGGGTCTCGACGAAATTACCACCGACACACCACAACACGTCGACTTCGCCCGCGTGGGCACGTTCGATCATCTCGCCTGCCATCCAGCCGGGTTCCGAGGGAACCGGAAAACCCCAGAGCGCTGTCATCTCGGCGGCGGTCTCCGGCGACACCGATCGTCCGCCCGGGAACTGGTTCGGAACGCAGCCGACTTCGGCGCCCCCCTGCACTCCGCTGTGCCCGCGGATCGGAACCAACCCGCAGTGCGCTCGCCCGACGAAGCCGCGCGCCAGCGCCAGGTTGACGATCGCGCGCACATTGTCGACCCCCTCGACGTGCTGGGTGATGCCCATGCTCCAGACGAAGATCGCCGACTTGGCAGAGGCCACGAGGTCGGCAAAATCCTCGATGGCAGCGCGACTCGCCCCAGAGAAGCGTTCGAGTTCTTCCCAGGAGGCTGCTTCCGCCTGGTCTCGCACGGCGTCGAAGTCGCTCGTATGGTCGCGCACGAAGGCCTCGTCGAGAGCACCCCGCTCGCAGAGCACCTTCAGCACCCCCACCAGGAAGGCGCGATCGCCGCCCGTGTGCACTTCGAAAAACGCATCGGCGAGCTTCGTTCCGAAGACTGCGCTCTCGAAGACCGAGGGCACCCAGTAGCGCTCGAGACCGGGCTCGCGCAGGGGGTTTACCACCGCGATCTTCGTTCCCTGCTGCTTCGCGTAGTAGAGGTACTTCGTGGTAACGGGTTGATTGTTCGGGACATCGCTCCCGAAGAACACGATCAGGTCGGTGCCGATCCAGTCGCTATAGGAACAGGTCGCCGCCGCCACACCCAGCGATTCTTTGAGCGCCACGGTGCTCGGCGCGTGGCAGACGCGGGCGGCGTTGTCGACGTGGTTGGTGCCGAGGGCCCGCGCCACCTTCTGGGCGGCGTAATAGTTTTCGTTGGTGAGCCCGCGCGAAGTCAAGTAGAAGGCCAGGCGCTTTGGATCGATCGAACGAATCTTCGATGCGATGCGGTCGAGCGCTTCGTCCCATGAGATCGTGCGAAACCCCGCTTCGCCGCGGCGCCGCAGCATCGGAACCGGCAGGCGCCCGAGATCGCGCAGTTCGCTTCCGCTGCGGTCTCGCAGCGCTTCGACGTCGGCGAGGGCCGAGGGGTCAAGGGCCGCCTGGGTGTTTATGCGCAATAGATCCAGACGCACGGTACACAGGTGGACGCCTTCCATGGTCCAATCCCGCAAGCCGCTGGTGCCGAGGGCGCAGCCGTCGCAGACCCCGTCGCGCAGGATGCGCCAGGCGTAGGGGAGGTTGTCCCGGTTGCGCCAGAGGGTCCGCAGCATCTCGCCGAAGTGGTTCGGCTTCACGCTGCCAATCCCATTCGGCGCCCACCCGACCCAATGTTTCGGATTCAATCGCGGCAACGCGCAACCCTCCTGGCCCTGCGAAGCTAGCAGTTGCACGCCCCTCCCCCGGCCTCTGCGATGCGCGTTGCCGTCTTGCCGGTCGTCTCGGAAACCCTCCTGAATGCGCGTCTCACGGGATCGGACTTGAATAAACACGCGACTTCGGCTCAGCATCGGACCTGGCACCGCGGAACCTCTCCGCGGCGCCACGCGGACACGGATCTGAAACCCTGGATTCAAGGAGAATCAAGATGCTGCGACGACTGACCCTCATGCTGTCAACACTCGGCCGGGCCGGCCCGGCGGCTGCCAACCCGGTGACAGTGGCCTTCACCAACGGCCCCAACTGCGACGCGATCGGCGACCAGATACTCACCGAATAACTCGGTGAATCGGCGGGAAGCTTTCCGCTGGACGAAACCAT
>CAJXIC010000370.1 GCA_913054385.1 uncultured Pseudomonadota bacterium | reverse complement strand
TGCGGGGCGGTCACGCCGAGGAGTCGGCCCTGCGAGTGCGCCGGAGCGCGACGATTGGTGCCCTCGGCGGCGGCGAATCGTGGACTCGGATCGGCATTCCGCGCTAGAGTAGCTGCAACGTGGCGTCGACGCACCGGACCCAGACCCTCGACCGAACTTGGCCTTGGGTCGTGGCGGCAGTCGGTATTGTGCTCGCGGGTCTCGCCTGGGTGTTGCTTCCGGCGATTGAGATCCGGGGGGGGGATCCCCGAGAGACGGGGAGCATTGCCGAGTTAGAAGCTCTCTCCGAGCGCTCGGACCTCAACGTTCTCTTCATCCTGATCGATACGCTGCGCGCGGATCACCTCGGCAGCTACGGCTACGAGCGGGACACCAGCCCGAACCTCGATCTTCTGGCTTCTCGCGGCGTGCGCTTCGATCGAAACCTCGCCCAGTCTTCGTGGACCAAGGCCTCGATGGCGTCGCTGTGGACCGGGCTCAACCCGCACCGCACGGGCGTGACCCGCTTCAAACACGGGATCTCCGAAGACGCGCAGATGCCCGCCGAGACGCTTCGCGAAGCGGGCTACCGCACGGTGGGCCTCTGGCGTAATGGCTGGGTCGATCCGACGTTTGGGTTTGGCCAGGGCTTCGACGTCTACCACCGCCCGATCACAGCCGGCGCTCCCGACGACGTAAAGCGCAAGAACCCGACGATGAAAACGAACCTCACCGACAACTCGGCGATTCTGGCCGCCGAGGAGTTTCTGCGAGTCTACGGGGATGAGCGGTGGTTTCTCTACTTGCACCTGATGGATGTGCACGAGTACACCTACGACGAGGAGTCCGCTCTCTTTGGCAGTGACTACGAGGCCGTCTACGACAATTCGATCCGCCGTGTGGACCACCTCGTGGGCCAGTTTCTCGTACATCTCGCAGAGGAAGGATACCTCGAGAACACGCTCATCGTGATTGGGAGCGATCACGGGGAGGCCTTCCGTGAGCGCGGTTACGAGGGGCACGCGCGCCACGTCTACCGCGAGAGCACGGAAGTACCACTGATCCTGAGCTTTCCGTTCGTTGTGGAACCCGGCGTCGTGATCGCTTCGCGCACCCGCAACGTGGACATCTGGCCGACGGTGTTCGACCTGCTCGGACTCCCCGTGCCCGAGGCAGTCGACGGGGTTTCGCTGGTCCCCGAAATCAGGGCAAGCCTGCAGGGCAAAGCGTTGCCCGCAGGGGACCGGGAGGCGATTGCACACATCGACGGGACCTGGGGCCGACGAGACGTCGATCCCCTCGACGCCGTCGCCGTTGCCGAGGGGCCGTTTCGTTTCGTGAGGAGAGCAACGCTCGCCGGCGGGTTGGTCGAAGAGCTATTCGACGTCCGGTCGGGCAACGGTGGCGAAATGGAGAACGTGATCGAGGAGAACGAAGAGGTCGCCGAGAGGCTCCGTAGTCGCGCGATCGATTACCTGGAGAATTCGGAAACGCCATGGAGCGAGGAGACTCCGGAGGTCGAACTCGACGAGATGCGTCTCAACCTGCTCCGGGCACTCGGCTACAAGCTCGATTGATTCGAATGCCCGCGTACCCCGACCCCGCGTGGGTCACCACTTGACGCTGAAGTCGACGCCGTAGAAGCGGGGCTCGCTGACGTAGTTGATCGTGAGCCCGGCGAACTCCGAGGCGTCAAAGCCGAAGGTCCTGTAGACGGTGTTCTCGATGTTTCGCACCCACCCGGAGATCTCGATGTTCCCGTCGGGCGAGGCGTAGGTGAGCCTCAGGTTGTGAATCCAGAAGGCACACTGCCCGATTGCGCATTTCGGAAACTCGACCGGTGGAACCGTTCCCGGGATCGGGACATTCGAAGTGCGCAAGCCATTCGCCGGGTTGAACGAGATCGCGCTCGACCAGGCGCCATCGTAGCGCGGCGTGATCGTTCCCCATCGACCCAGGTCGAAGGCCCATGTGGCCGTAAGGCTCAGCTTGAAGTTCGGTGAGTTGATCAGCGAATTTCCGGTGTAGTTGACCGGAATCTGGTAGCGATAGGCTATGAAATCGTTTCCGATCAGCGTCTTCAGCACCGGGTTCACGAAATCGAGAAATTCGCTTTCGAGCCAGCCGAAACGTGCCTCGAACCGGAGCCCCTCGAACTCTTCTTCGACCAGCCCGCGCAGGGGCATCGTGATCAGCGATAGCTCCGCCCCGTAGACCTGTGCGTCGTTGGCGTTCACGATCACCAACTCGGGGGGGTCGACCGGTTTGCTCTGGATGAGGAAGACCTGGTAGTTCTCGTACTTGTAGAAGAAGAGCGACGCATTGAGGATCACGCGCTGATCGAACCACTTGCCAGCGAGCTTCAACTCGAAGTCATCGATGCTCTCGGGCTCGGCATAGGTGATCGGCTGAGTACCGCTATTGAGGGACGAGGCGGCGTTGAACTGTCCGCCCTTCCAGCCTCGCGCGTATTTCCATACCAGCTGGACGTCCTCGTCCGGAAATGTGTAGACGAGATTGATTTCGCCGGTCGGGGCCTGCCACGTCAGTGCTGCGTTGGCCGTGCAATTCACGGGAGTGCATGTGCCCCTCACGAGCTGGAAATCGATCGACTTCCGTTCCCAGTTGTACCGGACACCACCCTCGAGGGTGAAGTCGTCGAGGAAGTCCCAGGCAAAGCGCCCGAAGACACCGAAGCTGTAGATGTCTTCCTGGTACTCGCGCTCCGATGCAGAGACCAACGCGCCCAGTGGATCGATGTTTTCGCTATGGCTCTTGAGTTTTTGCATCAAGAAGAAGCCGCCCGCCTCGA
>CAJXIC010000369.1 GCA_913054385.1 uncultured Pseudomonadota bacterium | reverse complement strand
TGGTCTCGCCCCGGTTGGCGGTGGTCTCGGCCCCCTGCACGAGCCATGGCGGGCTCCCGCACCCCGATGCCCTGCGCCGCGCGAGGGAAGCGGATTCGGACCTTTGGTGGACCGGGCGTGACGGCGCGGTGTTTGTCTCGCTCGCACGGCCGCTGACGGCGTGGGCCTTTCGGGATCCGAGGCAGCGTCCCGGGTGTGGGCCGGACTAGGGGTGGGCCGGACTAGTGCAGGGTTTGGCGGGAGATCTGCATCAGGGTCTCGAAGTAGAGCCGCGAAAGCCATGGATCAAAGGCAGAGGTTGCCGCGTCGCAAGCGGTCCTCCCGGCGGCTTGGGGTTGGTCGGGAGCATCCCCCGAATTGGGTTTTGATTCATTGAGAGGCGTCATCCGAGTCTCCTTCGCGAGCTCCCATAGCCTCGGCGCGGGGCGCCGCGAGTCAAGCGCTCTCCCCGGGCTTCGCCTGCCGGTCGTCTGCCGGAGCCCTGCCCGCCGCTCGGAAGGGAACCTGTCGGGTGCGGGGTTCATCTCTTAGAGTGCAGTCGGCGGGCTTGCGGGGACCCGGCGCCCCGAAGGTCGCCGTCGCAGGGGGAAAGACGCATGGAAAAGGGTACGGAGTGGGCGGACCGGGTTCGCGCCGAGGTCGCCAGGGCAGTGGTGGGACAGCGGGCCGTGGTGGACCGGTTGCTGGTTGCGATGCTGGCCGACGGCCATGTCCTGCTCGAAGGCATGCCCGGGCTCGCAAAGACGCTGCTGGTGCGGAGCCTCGCGCGCGCGATGGGGGTCGATTTCCAGCGGGTCCAGTTCACGCCCGATCTACTGCCCAGCGACGTGATCGGGACGATGGTCTTTCAGCCCCAGAGCGGCGAGTTCAGCGTCCACCTCGGACCGATCTTTGCCCACGTCGTGCTGGCCGACGAGATCAACCGGGCTCCCGCGAAGGTGCAGAGTGGTCTGCTCGAAGCGATGCAGGAGCGGCAGGTCACGATCGGGGGGACCTCGCACCCGCTGCCGAAGCCCTTCCTGGTGATGGCCACCCAGAATCCCATCGAGCAGGAGGGAACCTATCCGCTGCCCGAGGCGCAGATCGATCGCTTTCTCTTCAAGCTGCTGGTCGACTATCCGGCACTGGAGGAGGAGCGATCGATGATGGATCGCTGGGGTTCGGTGACCGAGAGCCCGGACCTCGAGGCGGTCTCCTCGCCGGCGGAACTCCTCGAATTGCGCGAATCGGTCGACAAGGTCCACGTGAGCGACGAACTCCACGGCTACATGCTGGCCCTCGTGCGCGAGACCCGGCGCCTGGCCGAACGCGAACCGGGTGGCGCAGAGCCCCCGATGTTGAGCTTCGGGGCGTCGCCGCGGGCCTCGCTGGCGCTGGTGCAGGCATCGCGCGCGTGGGCCTTCCTGCAGGGATACGACTACGTCACCCCGGCGATCGTTCAGGACCTGTTTCTCGATGCGATTCGGCATCGGGTGGGTCTCACCTACGAGGCCGAGGCCGCCGAACTCAGCCCGGATCAGATTCTCGGGAGAGTGATCGAGACGACACCGATCCCGGGCTGCCCCGCGGAAGACTGATCGCGTGTCGATTGCGAGTGCACCCCAGGAAGTGCTCCGAAAGCTCGAATGGCGCGTTCGCCACGTTGCGGATTCGAGCCTCGGCGGCGAATACCGCACCGCCTTTCGCGGACGGGGACGCGAGTTCGACCAGGTGGTCCGCTACGAGTGGGGCGACGACATCCGCGACATCGACTGGAACGTCACCGCGCGCCTCGGCGAGCCGTATCGCAAGAAGTTCGTCGAAGAGCGCGAGTTGACGCTCGTCCTGTTGCTGGAAGACTCCTACGCCCTGCAGTTCGGCTCGGGGGAACGCACCAAGCGCGAGGTTCTCTTCGAGCTCGCGTCGCTCTTCGCGCTGGTCTCCGCCCGGAGCCGAGACCGGGTGGGCTTCTGGCACGCGACTCCGGGGGAGCAGGAGGCGTATCGACCGGTCCGTGGGCGCAGCACCGTCGTCCAGACCGCCGCTCGCCTGCTATCGCGACCCCAGCCGACGTTCGGGAGGGGAGGCGACGTCGAGATCGATTGGAAGCATTTCCGCCACGTGTTCCCCCGGCACAGCGTCGTGGTCTGGCTCGGGGACTTCGGCCCAAAGCCGGCACCCGAGGATTGGCTGGCGCTGCGGCGTCGCTACCAGATGGTGGGCGTGCGGGTCGATGACCCCTGGGAACGCGAACTTCCCGACCTCGGGGAGATCTCCGCGATCGACCCCCTCGACGGGGAGGTGGTGCCCTTCGATACGGGTTCGAAGGCGAATCGCGCCGCGCATGCCCGATGGGGGGCGGAGCGCGACCGTCGATTTGCCGAACTCTTCCCGGCGCGCAGCGACCGACTCGTGGTGGAATCCGGAGAGGACGTGCTGCGCGCGCTGGTGCGCTTCTTTCGCGGCCGCAAGCAGCGCGCCGCGGTCGGACGCTAGGGCGAAGCGTGGAGGGCTGGATGCTCGAATCGCCGAGTTGGCTCGTGCTGCTGGCGCTGATCCCGCTGGTCGCCTGGCTGCGGAGCCGGCGCTCCCACACCGTCGTGGTCGTCCCGCACGTTGCGCGCTGGGTGGTGGGGAATCCGCGGCGTCGTTCGCGTGCACCTTTGTGGTTGGCGGGTGTCGGGCTGGCGCTGCTGGTGGTCGCGATGGCGCGGCCACAGCTCGTCGAGGAGCGGGTGCAGGTGCAGCGCGAAGGCTACGACATCGTGTTGGCCATCGATCTCTCCGGCAGCATGCTGGCAGAGGACTACGAACGGGGCG
>CAJXIC010000368.1 GCA_913054385.1 uncultured Pseudomonadota bacterium | reverse complement strand
ACCTTGATCATGGCGATCTGCTTGCGCGCCGCCTTGTTGCCGACGGTGTCCATCAGGTAGGCCGTCTTCAGCGTGAGAAGCCGCGCGCACTCGATATCGATGCGCGCGTTGGCGATGCGCTCCTCCCAGACCGAGTGCTCGTAGAGCTTCTTGCCAAAGGCCTCGCGGCTCATCAGCCGGGCGCACATCTTCTCGAGCGCACGCTCAGCCACGCCGATCACCCGCATACAGTGGTGTATGCGCCCGGGGCCGAGTCTCCCCTGGGCGATCTCGAAGCCGCGTCCCTCCCCGAGCAGGATGTTCGCCACCGGGACGCGAACGTCCTCGAAGAGCACCTCGCCGTGGCCGTGAGGGGCGTCGTCGTAGCCGAAGACCGGAAGATGGCGTTCGATGACCACGCCCTTCGTGTGCCGCGGCACCAGCACCATGCTCTGCTGCTGGTGAATCGCATTGTCCGGGTTGGTGCGCCCCATCACCACGAGGATCTCGCAGCGATGGTCCATGATCCCCGAAGTCCACCACTTGCGGCCGTTGATCACATAGTCGTCGCCGTCGCGGCGGATCGCGGTCTGGATGTTGGTGGCGTCCGAAGAAGCCACCGCCGGTTCGGTCATGGCAAAGGCCGAGCGGATCTTCCCGTCGAGGAGCGGGTCGAGCCACTCCTTCTTCTGCTCTTCGGTCCCGTAGCGTTCGATGGTCTCCATGTTGCCGGTATCCGGCGCGGAACAGTTGAAGACCTCCGAGGCAAAGCCCACGCGGCCCATCACCTCGCAGAGCGGCGCGTACTCGAGATTGGAAAAGCCGGGGCCCCGATCGCTGTGGGGCAGGAAGAGGTTCCAGAGCCCGGCCTCGCGCGCCTTCTCCTTCAACTCTGCCATCAGCGGCGGCGTCTCCCAGCGGTCTTCGAGAGCGTCGTGCTGACGGTAATAGGCCTCTTCGTTGGGGACGATGTGCTCGTCCATGAAGCCCTGCAGACGGTCAAGGGCCAGCTTCGTCTTGTCGTTGTATTCGAAGTCCATGGTTAGAGGACCGTCTCGGCTACGAGCTCGAGCGCTTCCACTTGACCCGTACCGATCAGCATCGTGTCGACATGACGCTGCGCGCCGGCTTCCTTCCAGACCGAGAGGCGATCACGGATGTAATCTGCCGAGCCCACCAGGTGCACGTCGTCCACCAACTCGTCGGGGACCGCGGCCACCGCCTCGGCTCTTTTGCCGTCGAGGAAAAGATCCTGGATCTTGACCGCGGCCTCTTCGTAGCCCATGCGCTTCGCGTAGTCGTTGTAGAAATTCTTGTCGCGCGCCCCCATGCCGCCGATGTAGAGAGCGAGTTGCATCTTGACCGGCATCCGCGCCTTCTCGGGTTCGTCGGAGATGATGACACTCACGCCCGGGCACACCGCGAAATCGTCGAGGCTCTTTCCGCCTCCGGCCTTGGCGAAGCCGGCTTCGAGATGCGGCCGCTGGAGTTCGTCGAATTTCAAAGGGTCCATCATCATCGGGAAGACGCCGTCGGCCACCTCCCCCGCACAGCGAAGCCCCGCCGGAGAAATCGAGGCGGTGTAGATCGGCAGCGCCGGATTGCCGTGGAGAATGCTCTTCAGCGGCTTGCCAAGGCCCGTCGCCCCTTCGCCCGTGCAGGGGATCTGGTAGTGGAAGCCCTCGTGCTCGAGCGGCGCCTCTCGGGCGAGGATCTTGCGGATGATTTCGATGTATTCCTTGGTGCGCGTCAGCGGGCGACCGTAGGGAACGCCGTGCCAGCCTTCGGCCACCTGCGGGCCCGACGGCCCGAGCCCGAGGATGAAGCGCCCGCCGCTCAACTGATCGAGGGTCATGGCGGTCATCGCGGTCATCGCCGGGGAACGCGCGGGCATCTGCATGATCGCCGTGCCGATGCGGATCGTCTTGGTCTGGGCCGCCACCCAGGTGGCGGTGGTCACCGCATCGTTGCCGTAGGCCTCGGCGGTCCAGGCCGAATCGAAGCCGAGGGACTCGGCGTGCAGGATCGTCTTCATGTCGATACGAACCGTCTGGCCAAAGCCGACAGCCATCAGACCAAGCTTCATGGGGGGCTCTCCTGTATGTTCCGAAACGGCTCGCGGCCGGGCGCCGTTTTGGGGAACGGTTGCCCCACTCGGCGCGCTTCGAGCCGGACTCGTCTCGGGTGCGCGGCCGAAGCATATCGCAGATCGCGCAGCCGAATTTTCCGGAGACGCCGTGCCTGAAACACGGAGCCACGAAACGAACGGCCTGTCGGGCGCCCTCGCCGCGGCGAAACGGCACCCGATCATGACCGCCACCGTCGTCGTCGGGCTGCTGGGCGGGGCCGTGCTCGGCGGTCTCTACCTCGACCCCGAATGGTCGCTGCTGCGGCGGGTCGCGGCGGGAACCCTTGCCGGTGGCGGCGCCGGGTTCTTCATCGTCGCGACGAAACTGATCGGCTAGGCGATCGGCCCTCGGTCGGAGTCTTCCGCCTCGACTTCGCGAAACCGCTTCCGCAGCCACAGAACCAGGCCGCCCACGAGCAGCAGGGGCAGCAGCGTCATCCCGGCGGTAGAGACGATGAAGGCGGTGCGGGTCTCGTCCTCGCGCCCGGCGCTGCACACCGCGCAGGCTTCTGCGAAGCCCGGAACCAACACGAGCCCCAGGGTCAAGACCACGAGTGCCAGCGGCAGGAGTCTGGAGGCTTTCACAGGTAGACCACTGCGTAGATCAGGGGCCACAGGCCCACGACGAAGTACCACAACACCTCCACCGCGAACAACTGGTTCTTCGCGCGCCAGCCCGCTCGCAAGCGTGAGTAGGTGT
>CAJXIC010000367.1 GCA_913054385.1 uncultured Pseudomonadota bacterium | reverse complement strand
CGATCCGAAGCGCGTCGCTGCGCGCCGCCGCCTGGGACCTGCGCTTCGAGCGTGCCGCCGAGCTGTTGGCGCCGCTGAAGGACGTGTTCGCGCCCCCCGAGCGCAGCGACCCATGAGGGCGATGATCCTGGCCGCGGGGCTCGGCTCGCGCATGCAGCCGCTCTCGGACCTGCGCGCGAAACCGGCGCTGCCAATCCTCGGGATGCCCCTGATTGCGATCCTGCTCGAGCTGCTCCGAGCCCACGGCGTCCGGGACGTGCTGATCAACCTGCACGCGAGCGCCGACTCGATCCGACAAGCCGTGACCGCATTCGCACCCGACGGGATGCAGATCCACTGGTCCCTGGAGCGGCAACCTCTCGGCACGGGCGGCGGCATTCGGCGTGCAGCGAGCTTCCTTTCGAAGAGCGAGGCCTGCATCGTGCTGGCCGGAGACATGCTTCTCGACATCGACCTCGGCGCGGCACTCGAGCGGCACCGCCAGCGCGGGGCGAGGATTTCGCTGCTGCTGCGAGACGATCCGCGAAGCGCGCGCTTCGGAAGCATCGGAATCGATGCCCACGCCCGGGTGCGGCGCATCGGGAGCCGTTTCGACCTCGGTGCCGAAAGCGCCGCGGGGCTCTTCCCGAGTGTGCGCATCTTTTCACGCAGCGCCCTTCGGAACTGGCCCAGGGCGAAGGCCTTCGAAGACCTCTCGGACTGGATCGCCCCGCAACTCGAAGCCGGCGCGGACGACATCTACGGCGATCTCCTCGGGGCCGGCGACTGCACCTGGGAGCCCGTGGGCACGCCACGCGAATACCTGCGGGCCAACCTAGAGACACCGCGCCTGCGCTATCTGGGCGAGGCGGAACTGCTGCGACGCTCGGGGGCCCGCCGCTTCGGCGATGCGGTCATCGGGAGCGGCGCACGCATCCCCTCGTCGACCAGCGTCCGGCGCTGCGTCGTCTGGCAGGGAGAAACCCTCCCGGCGAACGAGCGCTTTGTCGACGGCGTCTACGCTTGTGGCACCTTCCATGCCTGCGGCGGCGAGCCGACCGGACCTCGGGGGGAAGCACGAAAATGAGCGAAGTGGTTTTCATCGGCACCAGCGACGCGTTCGGAGCCGGCGGGCGTCGGCAATCGGCAATCCTGCTGCGCGGCGAACCCGGGACGGTCCTGCTCGACTGTGGCGTCACCACCAACACCGGGCTTGCGGCCCTCGGAATCGAACGCGACGAGATCGACGCGGTCCTCATCTCGCACTTCCACGGAGACCACTTCGGGGGGCTCCCGCTCTTCCTGCTCGCCGCCCAGTACGAGGACCAGCGCAAAAGGCCCCTCGAAATCACCGGACCACCCGAGATCGAAGCGCGCGTGCACGCCCTTGCGGTGGCGATGGGACACCCCCTCGACCTCCACGCGTTCCCCTTCCCCCTGCACTTTCGCGAGACGCACCCGGGGGCCGTCCACAGCGTCGGGCCGATGGAAATCCGCTCCTTCGAGACGCGCCACCAGATCGAGACTCACCCGCACGGCTTCGATGTGCGCTGCGGCTCCCACCGCGTGGTCTACTCCGGGGACACTGGCTGGTTCGACGAACTCCCCGGGCACTGCGCCGGAGCCGATCTCTTCATCTGCGAGTGCACCTACCGCGCCAGCGATTTCGACTTCCACCTCAATTTCGACCTGCTGTGCGAGCAGAAGCGCCAATTCGACTGCGGCGGGATCATCCTCACCCACCTCGGTTCCCAAATGGCCGAACGCGCTCCGAATGGCGAATTCGACTTCGCCGACGATGGCCTCGTGGTCCGCCTCTAGGGCCAAGCCGCGCGCCGCGACGCAAGCCTAGGCCCGCGTCAACGAACCGAGCACGCGCGGCCCGGCCGCTCCGGTGACCTGGGGCAGGTGGTTTGGAATGCCCAGGAGCGCGTTGCGGCCCATCAGCGAGAAGGCCATCGCCTCCGCCGCCGCCGCCGGAACGCCGCCGCGATCGAGCACCTCGCAGGGCGCGGGATCGAAGACCTCGGCCAGGGCCGCGCGCAACGTCGGGTTCGCGGCGCCGCCGCCTCCGAGCAACACGCGCTCGACGACCCCGCCCTCGAGCCAGGTCTTCGCCGCGCGCCCAAGAGCGGCCGCCGTAAAGGCCACGAGGGTCGCCAGCAGGTCCTCGACGGGCCGCTCCTGCTGCCGCCAACCCGCCACCAGCGCCTGCGCCATCTCGCTTCCGTAGCGGTCACGGCCCGTCGACTTCGGCGGTGGTCGCCTCAGAAAGTCGTCGTCCAAGAGGCGCTCGAGGGTCTCCGCGTGGACCCGACCGCGCCCGGCGAGCACGCCCCCGCGGTCCATCTGCTGGCGGCCCTCCGAGTCGATCCGCACCACCTCGTCGAGCAGCACGTTTGCCGGGCCGACATCGAAGGCCTGCACGGCCTCCGGCGGGCAGCCGGCGGGCAACCAGGTGAGGTTCGCGATGCCACCGAGGTTCAGGATCAGCCGGTTCTCATCCCTCGCTGCGAGTACAGCGTGGTGAAAAAACGGAGCCAACGGGGCGCCCTCGCCTCCCACCGCGAGATCCCGGGCCCGAAAATCCGACACCACATCCAGGCCACTGCGTTCGGCGATTCGCGCGGGATCCCCTATCTGAAGCGTGGCACCGAGATCCGGGTGGTGCGCCACGGTCTGCCCATGGGAGGCGACTCCGGTGACAGGGCCCAGACCGGGTGGCGCCTCCTCGATCAACTCGCACGCAGCCGCGCCGAAGGCATCCCCCAGTTCGGCGTGGAGGGCTGCCAACTCTCGCAGCGCACCGCGCCCTCCGGCGTCCGCGGCCAGCGCG
>CAJXIC010000366.1 GCA_913054385.1 uncultured Pseudomonadota bacterium | reverse complement strand
CCCTCCCGCCGCTGGGGTAACTTCCCCTGCGATGGATTTTCGAGGCCGGCCCGCTGCAATCGCCGCCCTCCTCGCGGCCTCCGGGATCGGACTTGCGTGTTCCCGAGCCGCGCCGCCCGACCCCCGGCCCAACGTCCTGCTGATCACCGTCGACACCCTGCGCGCGGATCGCCTCGGGACCTACGGCCAGAGCCTCGCGACGAGCCCCCGCATCGATGCCTGGGCCGCCGGGGCAGTGGTCTTCGAGCGTGCGTTGGCGGCCTCCGCGAGCACCGCCCCCTCGCACGCCTCGATCATGACCTCGCGCTACCCGCGCGAGCACTCGATTGGAACCAACAACGGCGGCACCCGCCTCACTGGCTCACCAAAGACCCTGGCGGAACGCTTCCAGGCCGCGGGCTATGCCACGGGCGCGTTCGTTGGCAACGTGATGCTGCAGCCGCGCACGGGCTTCGATCGCGGCTTCGACGTCTTTGACGGGGAACTGCTCCAATCGGAATCGAATCGCGACGATGTCTTCGAGCGCATCGCCCGGGACACCACCCAGCGCGCCCTCGCCTGGCTCCATGCGCAGCGGGACCGACCCGTCTTCCTGTGGGTCCACTACCAGGATCCCCACGGTCCCTACCTGCCCCCCCAAACCCCGACGCCCCGGCTTCGCGCCGCTCCCCGCGCGCACGAAACACCGCTTCCGGTTCTCGCGAGCGACTCGGGCTACGGCGGCATTCCGGCCTACCAGGCGATCTTCGGGCTCGCGCTGCCGAGCGACTACGAGAGCCGCTACGCCGAAGAAGTGCTCTACGCCGACGCCTGGATTGGAACCCTCCTCGACGCTGTCGCCGCGCATGCCAGCGGGCGAGAGGCGGTGGTGCTGCTGACGGCCGATCACGGCGAAAGCCTGGGCGAGGACGGCCATTGGTTCGCCCACGGGCACTCGTCCCTGCCTCACCTCGCCCATGTTCCCCTGATCCTCCGCGCGCCCGGCCTGCTGCCCGGCCGTCGCGGGGAAACCGTCCACCACGTCGACATTGCGCCCACGTTGCTGGCACTGGCCGGCCTGGCGCCCGACGAGAACGCCAGCGGTGTCGATCTCGGTGCCCTTCTTGGAACGCCGCCCCAGAGCCTGCCGAAACGCTACGTATACACCGATATCGGCTCGGAAGTCTCCGCCTACCACGACGCGGGTCTGGTGCGCGTGACCGGCGTTGAGGAGCCCCTGAAGCCCACAGAAGAGCGCGGCACGGGCGCCACCCCGCTCTGGTTGCAGTACCGCTGGCAGCCCGGCGCGGCATGGGAACTCGATCGCTCACCGCAGCGGCGCCCCAGGGAACTCGAGATCTACCTCGAAGGGGCGGTCCCCGAAAGTCGCACCCCCTCGCTCGAACTCGACACCATCGAACGCCTGCGAGCCCTCGGCTACGGGGTGCCGGAATGAGTGCAGCCATCGGACGCCAGTTCATCCAGTTCGCGGTCGTGGGCGGGCTCGGCACGCTCACCAACCTGGCAATCTTCTATCGCCTCGTCGATCTCGGGGACTTCGGGCCCATGACCGGCTCCGCACTCGCCTTCGCCGTCGCCGTCACCCAGAACTACTTGCTGAACGAGATCTGGACCTTCCGCCGATCCGACCGCCAACGGGTCGCGGTCTCGCGCTACGGGAAGTTCGTCTTCTTTTCGCTCCTGGCGCTGGCGCTGAACCTCGCGGTGCTGAAGGGCCTGATCGAGCAGGTCACCTTTTCGCTGCTGGTGATCCCCCAGGCGATCGGCATCGCGGCCGCGACGTTGCTGAATTTCGCCACTTCGCGCCTCGTCACCTTCCGGTAGACTCCCGCCATGCGACCCGGATCGCAGCGCCACACCCCGCTCGCACGCCAGCCACTGCTCTTCGTCGGCCTCGTCGGGGCCCTCTGTGTCGGCCTGCTCGCGTGTGCCGGGTCGCTGGCCGAACGCGCGAAGAACGGCGAGGTCGCTGCCCAGCGCGAACTCGGTCGGAGCTTCCTCGGGGCGACGCCAACCGACCTCGAAGCCGACACGAAGCCACGCGACTCGGCCGCAGACCGCGAAGCGGCCTATTGGCTGCGACGCGCGGCGAAGCAGCGAGATCCGACCGCTCAGCGCCTCCTCGCTGAGCTCTACTACCGCGGGCAGGGGGTTTCGCAGGACTTCGGGAAGGCAGAACACTGGGCTCGTCTCGCAGCCGACAGCGGCGACGCCGAGGCCCAGGGGTTTCTCGGCGGCCTCTACCGCTTGGGACGCGGCGTCCCGCCCGATCTCAAGGAGGCGATCCTCTGGTACCGACGCGCTGCCGAGCAGGGGCACGCCGCCAGCGAGTTCCACCTCGCCGCCGCCTACGATTTCGGCGCAGGAGTGGAAGCGAACCTCGAAACGGCACGCAGCCTGTACACCCGGGCCGCCGACCAGGGGCATCACCAGGCTCAATACAACCTGGCGATCTCGTACCTCGTAGACCCCCGGGAGGCTCCCGCACCCGCAATGGGCCTCAAGTGGCTCTTCATCGCCAGCCGGACCGGGTCGCTGCAGGCCAGCGAGAAGCTGCTCGAAGTACGCCGGGTCTACCGCGGAGAGGACCTCGCAAAGGCCCACCGCATGGCCCGCGGTTGGCTCGATGCGCGCGGAATCCCCGAACTCAGAGCTTCCGAATAAGCGCGGACGGGTGGCGCGGCGGACGGGATTTGAACCCGCAACTTCCGGCGTGACAGGCCGGTGCTCTAACCAGTTGAACTACCGCCGCCCTGCCCGTAGCGCGGCGTAGATTGCCGAAGTTTTCGGGGGTCGCAAGGGGCGCGGTCGAAAGTCCTGTTCACGAGCTCCCCGGCCTCCCGCG
>CAJXIC010000365.1 GCA_913054385.1 uncultured Pseudomonadota bacterium | reverse complement strand
AGCGCTGCCACCATCGCTTCGGCCTGGGCGGGCGGCACCACCCGGTCCTCCAGGCCCTGAAAGAAGATCACCGGGCAGGAGAGCTGGTCGGTGTGGTGGATCGGTGAGCGCTCGCGGTAGCGCGCTTTCATCTCGGGATAGGGCCCGACGAGGCCATCGAGGTAGCGCGATTCGAATTTGTGGGTGTCCCGAAGCAGCGCTTCGAGGTCGCCGATCCCGTAGTGGCTGGCCCCCGCGGCAAAGACGTCGTGGAAGGTCAACGCGCACAGCGTCGTAAAGCCCCCGGCGCTGCCTCCGGTGATCGCCAAGCGCGCGCCGTCGGCGCGGCCCGCCGCCACCAGCGACTGCGCCGCGGCAATACAATCCTCCACGTCGACCTGGCCCCACGTTTCCGTCAGGCGTTCGCGGTACGCCCGTCCGTAGCCCGTCGAGCCGCCGTAATTGACGTCGACCACCGCGAACCCGCGCTGGGTCCAGTACTGGATCCGCAGGTCGAGACTCGACGTCGCCTGGCTCGTCGGCCCGCCGTGGCTCTTGACCAGCAGGGGCGCGGCTCCCTTCCTCGCAGGGCCCCTCGCGGGGTAAAAGAAGGCGTGGGTCGGGTGCCCGCCGCTGCCCGGAAACTCGATCGCCTCGGCCAGCGACAGCGCGTCGGGGTCCGCATCGGGCATCGCGCTCGTGCGCAGGCAGTGGGTCTCGCGGGTCTCGAGATCGAGGGCGTAGACGCCGAGCGGGGTTCGCGGACCTGCCGCCACGAAGCAGGCGCGATTCCCCTCGACGTGGATCCCTCCAATTTCGGTCAGAGGCAGCGGCAGCGGATCGAGCGCTCCCGAGACGAGATCGAGAACGGCCAGGCGATCCCCCTCGACTTCGCGACGGCTGCACAGGATGTGGGACTCGTCGATGAAGTCGTAGTGGGAGAGTCCAAAGATCCAGGGGGGCCCCGCGAACTCGGCCTTGCGGGGACACAGCGCGCGCGCCTCCCGACCCCGCTGGTAGAGATTCCACCATCCGCTTCGATCCGAAGTGAAAGTCAGCACCCCGGCGGGCGAGTACCGGGGCTCGAGAATCGATTCGCGGTCGCCGCCGGCCTCCCTGCGAGCTTCCCCCGCAGGTCCCCGGGCCCCCCACGCCAGCACCTGGAGCTGTGTCGCATCCCAGGGCATGTTCGGGTGATTCCAGGCGATGAAGGCGAGTTCGTCTCCCCGGGGCGAAAAGCGCGGGCTGCTCACGAAATCGTGGCCCCCCGCCACGACGCGTGGCGTCGGGTTGTCCTGGGCCAGGTCGAAACCCGCAATCCGGTTCTCGGGTTCGCGTCCTTCGCGCGGACGCTCCTCCACCAGCACCAGCCAGCGCCGGTCGGGAGAAACCGCCATGTCGGCGTAGCGGCGGCCGGGCGGCGACAGCACCCGGCCATCGCAGTAGAGGCGTTGGTCGTCGAAGTCGACGTAAAAGAACCGTCCCCGGTCCACGTGGTAGTCACCCCCGCCATACTCGTGGACGCGGGTGCGGACGTTCACCGTGGCCGCACTCACCGCCTCCGGCACCCCGCCCACGCGACACCGCATCACCTGCTGGCGACCGCCCTCCAGCGGCCGCGCCTCGAGCCAGTAGATCCACCCCTCATCGATCTGGGGCAGACCGAGGCGCAGCGAACCCGCGGCCACCGCCTGCGCCGAGAGCCGGCCCGTTTTCAACTTCGATGCGTTCGACAGCGGCGTAGCTCCCCCCGGACACGCCGCCTCGAAGACGGCGTGCTCCACGGGTAGCGGCCGCACTCGCACCCGTCCAGCCGCGATCGCCACACCCGCCGCACCAGCTGGCCTAAAGGCGCTTGCCCGATCGCCCCTGCGCTGCTTCCCTTCCCCCGTGGACGCAACCGGCTGGGCACTCCTTGCGGGCGGCGGCTTCCTGGCGGGGGTCGTCAACACACTCGCCGGTGGAGGCTCGTTGCTCACCGTTCCGCTGATGGTCAGCCTCGGCCTGCCCCCCACCCTCGCGAACGGCACGAATCGCGTCGGCGTACTGGCCTCGAGCATTGCCTCCGCCTGGCGCTTCCGCCGGGACGGCGTCTCGGGGCTCCACGGTGCGCGGCGCGTGGTGGTGCCGGTTTTGTTGGGCTCTGTCGCGGGTGCGACGCTGGTCGCACAACTCGACAACGACCACTTCCAGGCGCTCTTTGCAGTGGTGATGGTGGCGCTCCTGGTCCCCACCCTGCGGCGGCCGCGCGTGTTGCGCCCACGGGACGAGAGCACCCCGGCGTGGTCGCGAGCCAGGACCTTCGCGGTATTTCTCGCGATTGGCCTCTACGGCGGAGCCCTGCAGGCCGGTGTCGGGATCTTTCTGATCTACGCGCTGACGCACGCGGGCTACGACCTGGTTCGCGCCAATAGCATCAAGGTCGTGGTGGTCGCCGCCTTCACCAGCGTCGCCCTTCCGATCTTCGTGCTCGAGGGCCAGGTCGATTGGCTCTGGGGCGCTGTTCTCGCCCTCGGCTTCGCGCTCGGCGGCCTCGTCGGCGCCTCGGTCACGGTCGCCGGGGGCGATCGCCTGGTCCGCCCGATGCTGGCGCTCGCGGTCGTGGCCCTGGCCGGCCGAATGCTCGGGTTCTACTGAGGAACTCGGGGCAACTCTCTGCCCGCGCTCAGAAAACCCAGCGCACCGGGGCGCTCTGCGGGCTAGCCCTCGGAGGAGAAGGCCAGCCGCGCCTCGGGCGCGCTCTGCGGTTCGTCGTCAAACAGGGACTGCAGCGTCACGCGTTCGCGCGTCGGGCGTTTCTCGACGATTCCCTCCGCCACGCTCCGACGCAGATCCTGGGGCGAGAACAGTTCGACGCCGGCCAGCTCG
>CAJXIC010000364.1 GCA_913054385.1 uncultured Pseudomonadota bacterium | reverse complement strand
TAAGGATCAGGCCGGTGGCCCCGGAGCTCTCCCACTCCTTGTAGCGGTCGCGGATGCGCTGGGCGGGCCCGACCAGCGCGGACTCGTCGCAGTACTCGTCGGGGACGGCCTCGATCGCCTCGCGCTTGCGGCCCGCCAGGTAGAGCTCCTGGATCTTCTCGGCCGCCTCCGGATAGCCGCGGCGCACCATCATGTCGTTGTGGAAGTTTTTGTCGCGATGGCCCATGCCGCCCACGTAGAGGGCGATGCCGGGCTTCATGCGCTCGAGGGCCTGTCCGACGTGGTCGGTGATGCGCACCGAGATCATGGGCTGAATCTCGAAGTCGGCCAGGCTCTTGCCGCCGCCGGCACGGCGGAAGCCTTCCTCCAGCCAAGGCGTGTAGAGGTTCATCATGCCGGGGACGAACGCCAGCGGGAACCAGCCGTCGGCGATCTCGGCCGTGAGCCGCACGTTGCTCTCGCTGCCGGTGCCGAGCCAGATCGGGATGTTCGGGTTCATGTGGAGGATAGACTTGAGCGGCTTGCCGACTCCCATGGCGCCTTCGCCCGAGTAGGGAAGCGAGATCTCCTTGCCTTCATGGACGACGGGCGCTTCGCGCTCCAAGATCTTGCGCATGATCGAGACGTAGTCGCGGATCCGCCAGTAGGGCTTGCCCCAGGGCTGGCCGTACCAGCCTTCGACGATCTGGGGGCCGCTCACGCCGAGCCCGGCGACGAAGCGATCGCCACCCGCCAGGGCGTCGATCGTGGCGGCCTGCATCGCGGCCATGGCGGGGGTCCGCCCGGCGAGCTGCATGATCGCCGTGCCGAGGCGGATCCGCTTCGTTACGGCGGCCAGGTAGGCGAGGGGCGAGGTGGCGTCGGAGCCATAGGCCTCAGCCGTCCAGACCGAGTCGAAGCCGAGCTCTTCCGCCCGCTGCACCAGCTCGACGGGGAGGGTCATCTCCGCGCCGGAGTATCCGAGCATCAGTCCGAGCTTCATCGCTCGTCCTCCCCGGGCCAATCGGGCAGGTCCGTGCTGGCGCTGAGCCTCCACTCGGGCGGACGGCGCTCGAAGAAGGAGCGGACGCCCTCGGCGGCGTCGGGCTGTTTTCCGATCCATTCGAGGAGCGGCTTCTCCTTGGCCATCGTCTCGGCCGGCGTCTCGGTGACGCCCTCCCAGAGGAGCCGCTTCGCGATGGCGACCGAGGCCGGTGCGGCGTTCGCCGCGACGTCCCGCGCCCACTCTCGCGCACGGGGCACGACCTGGTCGGCGGGGTGGGCCTCGGAGGCGACGCCCAGCGCGGCCGCCTCCTCGCCGCGGAAGGTTCGTCCGGAGAGGAGCAGGTCCGCGGCCCGAGAGAATCCGACGACGCGCGGCAGGATCGCGTGGGAGCCCAGCTCCGGGATGATGCCGCGGCGCACGAAGGCGAACGCGAGCTTCGCCTCACGGGCGACGATGCGGAGGTCGCACTGCATCGCGAGGGTGAGCCCCACGCCGACGGCGTGGCCGTTGATCGCCGCGATGACGGGCTTTCGGACCTGCCATGCCGCGAGACGGCGCACCCGGGCCCCGGAATCGGCGGCGCGCTTTCCGCCCTCCACGTCGCCGAAGGTCTCCTCACCGCCGCCCATGTCCGCGCCCGCGCAAAAGGCCTTTCCGGCGCCGGTGAGAATGACCACACGAACCGCGTCGTCCTCGTCGCAGCGCGCGTAGGCGCGCTCCAGTTCCGCTCCGAGGGGGAAGTGGAAGGCGTTCATCTTGTCCGGACGGTTGAGCGTGATCGTCGCCACCCCATCTTCGACGTCGAACAGGATGTGTTGGTAGGGGGCTTCGTCCGGCATTTCGGCTAGGCGGCCTGGCTGACGCGATAGCGCAGCGGCAGCTTCTTGAAGCCCACGACAAAGCTAGATGCGATCTGAACGGGATCGCCAGCGAGTTCCAAAGAGTCGATCCGGCCGATCAGCTCTCGCAACAATGCGCGCTGGGACTGGCGGGCCAGGTGGGTACCGAGGCAGAAGTGCTCACCGATCCCGAAACCAAGGTGCGGGTTCGGATCGCGGTCGATTCGGAAGGTATACGGGTCCTCGAAAACCGACTCGTCGCGATTCGCCGAGGCATAGAAGAGAACGAGATTCTCACCTTTGCGAAGCTTCTGTCCTCGGAACTCCAAATCCTCCGCCACGACCCGCTTCATGTAGTTGACGGGCGAGGTCCAGCGCACGATCTCCTCCACCGCTTTCGGCACCAGATCGGGGTTGCGCCTGAGCTTCTCGAATTCGGCGGGATGCTCGGCGAGGGCGTGGATGCCACCGGCCAGGGCGTTCTTCGTGGTGTCGTGTCCGGCGGTGAAGGTGATCAGGTAATAGCCGAGGGTTTCCATCAGCCCCATCGGCTCACCATCGATCTGGCCGTTGGCGAGCAAGGTCGCGAGATCGTCTGTCGGGTTCGCTCGGCGATCTTCGATGATCTCGCTGAAGAGCTGGAAGAACTCCATCGCCAGCGCCTGTACCGCTTCGGTCCGGTCTTCGCCCTTGCGCTGGAGGTCGGGATCGTCGGAAGCGAAGAGCTCGTTGGTGAGCCGGAGAAGCTGGGGCTCCTTCTCGCGCGGCACCCCGAGGATGGTGGAGAGGACGCGCAGCGGGTGGGCGGCGGCGACCTCGTTGGCGAACTCACACTCGCCCTCGCCGCCGCTGGCGCGCGCGACCAGCGTGTCCACCAGGGCGCGGGCGCTCTCCTCGACGATCGGGGCGATGCGGTCGATGGCGCGAGGAGTGAACCAGCTGGCGGAGACCTTGCGATAGTCGCGATGCTCCGGCGGATCCATCCCGATGATGACGCGCATCTTGCCGATTCCCTGGTCCGCTTCGATGATCTGTTTC
>CAJXIC010000363.1 GCA_913054385.1 uncultured Pseudomonadota bacterium | reverse complement strand
CGTCGACCTCTTCGCGGCGCGCCCCACCCCGGAAATGCGCCGCCAGCAGCGTGATCTCGTGGCCGCGGGCAGCCAGGCGCGAGAAGATCTCGAAGATGTGGATCTCGGCTCCGCCGGCCAACGGGTTGCGCGGGTCGCGCTCGTTGATCAGAAGGATCCGCCGCGGCATCACGGGCAGTCTATCTCGGGCGCGGCGCCTCGCCTCATCAGCGCCGCCGCGGGCCAACGGTGGCTTCGAGGGTCGGGGCGAGCATCCGGGCGAACGTGCGATTCCCGAAGCGGCTCATGTGCGGGTCCGCCCCGAGGTAGAGCGCTTCGAGATCGCCGCGCTGCCGGCTGCGCTCGAGGAAGACCTGCATGCCGTCGATGACCTCCGCACCGCTCCGCTCGAGCATCGCCAGCAGTTCCGCCATGTGCTCGTTGCCGCGCGGGCCGAGAATCTGCACGGGCAACTCGAAATAGGTCGACCGCGTGTAGTCACCGCCGGCTCGAAGCGCCGGCCGATCCGGGTAGTTCACCACCAGCACGCGGAACCCCTCTTCCCGCCCCCTGGCCACCAGCCGATCGACGATGCGCTCGATTTTCGCGATCTGCCACTCGATCTGGGCATCGAGACCGCCCGGCGGCAGGGTTCGGAGGAGATCCGAGCCGGAGAGCTTGCCGAGCACGAAGCCGTAGAGTTTCGAAGCCTTCAGCCACGCAGGGGTGTGGCTGCGCAGGATCAACTGCCAGTAGATCCAGTTGCGATAGGCCCCGACGCGGACCAGTTCGTCGCCGTCGAGGTCGTAGAGGACGTTGGCCCCGGCGAGATCCTTCGGCTCGATCACCAGGATCACCCAATCGGGATCGAGCCCGCCCAGGCGTTCTTCGAAGAGCCGATAGGCCTGGTCGACGTTGTATCCCGGGATGCCGGCGTTCACGACGTCGACAGCGCCCCCGACTCGGCCCCCCTCGCGCAACTCGCGCTCGAGAAGCGCCGGGTAACTGGCGTCCGGCGGCACGTTGAAGCCGAAGGTGTACGAGTCGCCGAGGGCGATCACCCGAAAGGTCCCGGGCCGTGTATCGACTTCGAAATCGCGTAGGCCCAGGCTGTTGGTGTGCGGTGCGCCCGGGCGCCGCGAGTAGATCAGATCGGAGTCGGCGCGGTAGACCTCTGGCGTACCAAAGTGCAGCAGCGGCGCATCGCTGCCGATCCAGCGCAGCCCGAGTTCGGTGCCGCCGAGCACGAGGGCGATCGAGCCGACGACCAGAAGACCCCGCCCCGCGAAACGCGGCCCCCTCCCCATCACAGCGTGCCTTCGGGCACTTCGAACTCGACTACGTCGCTCTCTGCGTAGCCGTAGCGAATCGCCTTCGTCTCGATGCGATCCCCCGGCAGCACTTCGAAGGGTTCCGTAAACAGGTCCCACTCGGACACGCTGCCGGCCCCGTTGCGCCGGTAACCGATCGAAGCCCCGTGGCTGGCCGATCGAAGGCGCAGGCGACGCGCCCCGGTTCCGCCCGCTTCGACTTCGAAGGTCGGAGCCGCTGTCACCGGCTGCACGCCGCCGGGCCAGAAGCGCTCGATCAACTCGGCCTCGGGCACTGCCCCGAGGTCGGGGTAGGCCAGCAGCCAGGCGTCGAGGTCCGCGCGAAGTCTCCCGAGGGTTGCGGCATGCGCCGGGTCGTCCGCGAGGTTCCGCACCTCGTCGGGATCGCTCCGCAGATCGTAGAGTTCCTCCTCCTGGCGCGGTGATTCGAACCACAGGGCCTGCGGCCCGGTGAGTTTTCCGGCCTCGCGGAGCGCCCAGAGTTCGGCCATCAGATCGAGACGATCGCGGAACGCGAGTCGTTGTGCGCCGGGATCTTCCGGCCGGAAGTTGCGGATGTACTTGAAGTGTTGGTCGCGCACCGCGCGGACCCGATCCCGGACCTCGTCCATGCGATCCTTCGCCGCAAAGACGCGCTCTCGCGGCGGACCGCTCTCCGGACCGACGAAGGGCCTCCCGTGCATCCAGGGGGGAGTCGCGAGCCCCGCAAAGGCCAGGATCTGCGGCGCGAGGTCGATGAAACTCACGAGCCGCGGGTCCACGCTGCCGACTTCGAGCCCTTGCGGCAGCCAGCGGCGAGGCCAGCGAATCACCAGGGGCACCCGGATTCCCGAATCGTAGACTTCGCGCTTCGCGCGAGGCAGACCGTCCCCGTGATCCGTGGTGAAGACCACGATGGTCGATTCGGCAAGGCCCTTCGCTTCGAGTTCGGCGAGGATGCGCCCCACTTCTGCGTCGAGCACGGCGATGTTGTCGTACTGCCGCGCCAGCGCACGCCGCACTGTCGGCGTGTCTGGGTAGTACGCGGGTACCTCGACGGATTCGGGATCGACCCCGGCTTCGCGATCGAAGGCGTAGCCCAGGTGCAGCAAGCCCAGGGCCGCCTCGATGCCATCGCGCGGGAAGCGCTTGGAAAGAGTCCACTCTCGTGCGTCACCATGAAGTTCTGCATCGCAAAGAAGGGACGGCCCTCGGGGTGGTCGCTCCACTCGACGAAGAACCCGTTCTCGTCCCAGACGCTGAACGGGTCGCCGAACTGGTAGTCGGTCTTGACTCCGTTCAGCGTCGCGTAACCCGCCGCGCGCAGCAGTTCGGGAAAGGCCTTCACCGCGGGGGGCGGGACGACTTCGTAGCCCTGTGGCAAGACGGCGGGTCGGCCCCTTGCGTAGCTGCTGGCGCGCATGGCGTGGGCCCCGATCGAGGTCTGGTAGCGGCCGGTGATCAGGGCGGCGCGACTCGGCGCACACACGCCCGCGGTGGTGAAGGTGTTCGGGAAGCGCACTCCCTGAGAGGCGAGCCGGTCGATGTTCGGAGTCATCGCCACCGGGTCGCCAAAGGCGCCGAGCCTCGGA
>CAJXIC010000362.1 GCA_913054385.1 uncultured Pseudomonadota bacterium | reverse complement strand
AGACCGAGGAGGGGCATGTCGAGCGCGATGCCGATCTCCGCCATCTGGTACCAGTCCGAGAACGATCCCGTGTGGCCGAAGTCGAAGCTCGAAGTCACGTCGGAACGCGAACTTGCGAGCATCGCGTAACTGCGCTCGTCGCGGTTGTAGCGAACGAAGGCGCCAAGCCCACCGTAGTCGGACCACGGAATCGAAAGGTTGTTCTCCAGGGCAAACGAAACGAACTGGCGGAAGCCGCTGTTGGCCACGGCGTTGGTGTCGAAGCGATTGGAGAGATCGATCTTTCCCACGAGCCCGGCGAAGCTCCCGGCGCCGTTGATGACCTTCAGGATCAGTTCGTCGAGGGCGGCCCCGTCGGGGTAGAGGTTCGCGTTCTCCACCGAGATCGAACCGATGTTCCGAGAAAGACGTTGATCCGAGACTTCGTAGTTGAGCCCGGGGCTCCCAACCAGCGTAAATTCGAGCGCGAACCGGGTGCCGCTTTCGAGAGACGCGAAATCCCAGTTCGCCCAGACTCGCCAGGCAAAGGTTCCCAGGTTCTGCTGACCGGCCAGGGTGCGTTCCGCGTACTGGTCGTAGAAGGCGGTGTCGGTGCGCACCGACCAGCCGTAGCGGGCCAACCTCTTCTCGATTTCGGCGGCGAAGTCGGCGATCGGTCGCGGGATCGAGAGCTTCGAGCCACCGCTGTCGACCTTTACATCGTCGTCGGGAATGTCGCCTTGCTGTGACCCCCCGGTCGCGGGGGCTGCCGGGGTTGGACCGGCAGGGGCCGGACCTTCCTTCGCCGGGGGCGCCGGCGGGACCGGGCCCTCGACCGGGGGCGCAGGGGCCTCCGGCTTCGAAGGGTTGGGGGCTTCGGCCAGCGCCGTCTCCCCTGCGACGATCAGCGAAACGAAGAGGAAGAGGAGTCGGCAGAAGGTCATGCCGGGGAGTGGGCGATCTCCGCCTGCAACCGCTCGATCGTCTCTCCGAATTCGCGCACGGTTCGCGCGAGAATCTCGGCCACGGGTTCGACCGCCTCGATGCGTCCAGCGACCTGGCCGGTGAGCGCAACGCCCGCTTCGAGGTCGCCCCCGAAATACACCTCGCGCACGCCGGCGCCGAGTTCGGCCATCGAGTTGCGTCCCTCGCTAGCGATCGCCTCGGTGCGCGCGGTTCGCAGCGCGCGCAGGGCGGGGCCCTTCTCGTTGCGGAGAAAGAGCGTCCCGGTGTCGGGCGCGGCGACGATCGCCTGCTTCCAGTTCTCGTGGACCGGCGACTCGGTGGCCGACACCATGCGAGTTCCCATCTGCACGCCCTCCGCGCCGAGCGCAAAGGCGGCGGCCATCGAGGCGCCGTCGCAGATGCCGCCCGCCGCCACGATCGGGACATCGAGTTTCTCGCGGATCAGCGGGACCAGCACCAGCGTCGAGACCGGCGATGGATTCTTGAAGCCGCCGCCCTCGCCGCCTTCGACGACCAACCCATCGACGCCGGCGTCGACTGCTTTGCGTGCAGCGCGCAGCGTGGGGACGACGTGGAATACCGTGAGGCCCGCGTCCTTCAGCGCGCGGGTGTACTGGTTGGGGTTGCCGGCGCTCGTGGTCACGAAGCGCACACCCTCTTCGATCACGAAATCCACGATGCCCGGGTCGCGCACGAAGGCCTGGGCGATGTTGACGCCGAAGGGGCGATCGGTGAGCTGCCGCATCTTCTGGATCTCGCCGCGAATGGCGTCGAGTTCGCCGGAGGAGGTTTCGATGATGCCGAGGCCGCCGGCCTGGGAGACCGCCGAGGCGAGTGGGGACCGCGCGATCCAACCCATCGGCGCCTGCAGAATAGGGATCTCGACACCGAGCATCCGGGTCACGCGGTTGTCGAAGTGCATGGCGATTTTCTCCGGGGGTCGGGCGGCGCCGGTAGACTATCATTCCGGCCGCAACGGCGGGGCAGCGCTGGCACGACCGCGATGCGGGGAGAGGCGCGGGAGACCAAGATGGGGCTTCGTCAACGGTTTCGAAATCGACTCCTCGATTTTGCCATGCGCCGGGTGAACGAGTTGCGGCCCGACGCCCTTTGCGAGGCGCGCGGAGAAGTGCTCGAGGTGGGGTTCGGCAGCGCACTCAACCTCGCGTTCTATCCCGAAGCGGTGTCAAAACTGGTGGCCCTCGACCCGAAGCCGGCAGACGAGCTTCCGGCTTTCGCCGATCGCATGGAGGCCGCGCGCTTCCCGGTCGAGCGCTGCGGACTTCCCGCGGATGGCGGACTGCCCTTCGATGCGGGTCGCTTCGATACCGTGGTGACCACCTGGACGCTGTGCTCGATCCCCGATGCGCGCGCGGCGCTCCTTGAGATGCGGCGCGTGTTGAGGCCCGGCGGTCGCTATTGCTTCATCGAACACGGGCGCGCCCCGGGTGGCCGCATCGCGCGCTGGCAGGATCGTCTCGACCCGCTCTGGTGCCGGATCGCCGACGGCTGTCACATGAACCGACGCATCGAAGAGTTGGTGTCCGGGGCCGGCTTCGAGATCCAGGGCTTCGAGCACTTCCGGCACGAGGGGCCGTCGCTCCTCAGCCAGATGTTCCGAGGCGTGGCGATTCGCGCGAACTGAGGAAGCCGGGCGGGGATCGGCCGTGCGGTGCATGGGGTAGGCTCCCGGGCGGATTGCGGCACTGGAGGAGATCGCCGGTGAGGTTTCGAGCGGGAACGGTTTTCGCGGGGTTGGCCGCGAGCGTGTGGATGGGATCGCTGGGTTGTGGAGAGCGGGAAGCGTCGAGCCCGGCGGGGAAATCGGCGCTCGTAGAACCGATTCCCTTGGAGCCGGATTCGGAGCCGCGTGGCATCGAAGTCGTCGAACTCGGTCGTCCCGGCGGGCCCACGCCGACGCCTTCCGCGGACGCTT
>CAJXIC010000361.1 GCA_913054385.1 uncultured Pseudomonadota bacterium | reverse complement strand
CCTCGAACTCGGTGCCACCGACGTCATCCACTCGGGCGAGGACGACGCGGTGATGAAGGTCCTCGAACTGACTGGCGGCGGAGTCGATAACGCCTTTGAGTGCATCGGCCTGGCGTCGACGGTGCAGCAGGCGGTGGGGATGATCCGCCGCGGGGGCACGGCAGTGCTGGTGGGCGTCGTCCCGTTGGGCGAAATGGTGGGCCTGCACATCGCCGACATCACGCTCCAGGAAAAGCGCGTCATGGGCTCGATGATGGGATCGAATCGCTTCCGCGTGGATATGCCGCGCTACGTCGACTTCTACCTCGACGGGCGGCTCAAGCTCGACGAGATGATCTCGAGCCGCATCGGACTCGATGGCGTGAACGATGCCTTCGAAGCGATGAAGAAGGGTGAGGTCGCGCGCCAGGTCATCTGCTTCGACGCCTAGGCGGGGCCGTCCCCTAAAGCAGGCCGTCCCAGGCCGCGCGGAAAGGGGCATCGGGATCCTGCAGGACACCGGTGGTTTCGCCAAATTCCATCGACGCGCGCTCGCCGGCGGTGTAGGCCGGCCAGTCGCCGACGGCTTCGCAACTCGGATCGCCGCTGCGGATAAAGGCGCCCCAGGCCGCGTGCATCTTCGACGCCAGTTCCTGGGGGAGCGGGCCTTCCCCCAAAAAGGCGTCGACGCCGGCCTTGTCGAGGTTGTCGAAGACGAAGGGGATCTCGAGGGCGTGGGTGGCGCCGAGCCGTCCGCCAAAGGCGCGCGATTTCCAGCCGAAGCGGTAGACGAAGGTGGGGGTTGGGGCGTTTGCCCTTGCTTCAGCCAGGCGTAGGGCGGGGATTCGGAAGCCGTTGTCTGTACTCATCGCGACCTGGAGTGCGCGCTCGCTGGCCCCCGGCAAGGCCTCGCGGTAGACCGCAGCGAGGTGGGCGCTGCCGAAGTGTTTCGCGGTGGCCTCGAGCCTCGCCGGGGCGAAGTCGCCATCGAGCCACAGCGTTGCCTCGTGGGCGTTGGTTCCGATCAGCACCGGGATGCCCGCGGAGGCACCCTTTCGGATCGCGTCAATCGGGCGCTCGGAGAGCGTGCGGCCATCGATCACCGGGTAGAAGGGGGCGATCGAACCACCGAGAGGCTGCTGCGTGCCACGCGGATAGAACTCGGCGTCGATCTGCTGCTGGGCGTCGAGTATTGCCTCGACACTCGGGCGGGCGAGATCGGCTGCGTTCTCGATTGCAAGGATCTCGCAAAATCGGCGGGCGACCACTTCCGCCGCCGACGCCTCGAGGCAGCTGTGCCCGGCGCCGCTCTCCAGGATCGCGCGCTGGAAGAGTCCCTCGGCGCGCTTCGAAGCCAGCAGGGCCCCGACGCTGAAGGCGCCCGCCGATTCACCGGCGAGCGTCACACAGCCGGGGTCGCCGCCAAAGCGTTCGATGTTTTTCGAGACCCAATCGAGTGCGGCGAGTTGGTCGAGAAGACCGAGGTTTCCGGCGTCTTTGAGTTCGGCGCCGAGGGAGCCGAGCGCGGTGAAGCCGAGCGCGCCGAGCCGATAGTTGACAGTCACCACCACGATGTTGGCGCTGTTCGCGAACCGGGTGCCCGCGTACCACGGGATTCCGCCGAGCCCAGTGCGAAAATCGCCGCCGTGGATCCAGACCATTACTGGGCGCCGCGCAGCGTCGCAGGCGGGGGTCGTGATGTTGAGGAAGAGGCAGTCTTCGTCGAAGGGGATCGGTCGGTTCGAGGTGAGTCCGCCGCCAGGTCGTTGCGGGGCAGCGCGCCCGACGCGTCTCGCGTCCCGCACGCCAGCTTTCGCCGGAAACGGCTGCGGGGGGTGAAAACGAAGCGCTCCCACGGGTGGGGCAGCAAAGGGAAGTCCGCCAAAAAACAGGGTGCCCTCGCGCTCGCGCCCCCGAAAGCGTCCGGAAGTCGTGTCGATCGTCAGTTCGTCCATTTTCTCCCCCGTCAGGGCTTCCGTTTTCGGATCAACGCATACAGGTCCGAACGTCGCACCATCCCCAGTAGGATTCCATTTTCGACGACTGGCCAGGATTGCAGTTGGCGCTGGTCCATGCGAGCCAATGCGTGCGCCAGGCTGTCCTCGGGTGCGAGCGGCTCCCCCACGGCGATCGTCAGATCTTCGGCGATCACGACGTTGCGAAGCAATGGGTCGTAGAGGGCGTTCTTCACCTCTGCGTAGGAGATCACCCCAGAAAAGCGGCCCGCGTCGCCGACGACAGGCAACAGATCGGACTCGTTCTCGCCGAGTCGCTTTAGCACGTGTTCGAAGGGGTCGGCGGGCGCGACACTGCGCGGGCGGCGGTGCATGGCGTGTCGCACCGTGAGTTCGCTGCGAGCCGGGTCGCGATCGGTCCCCAGGAGACCGAGGTTTCTGCGCACTTCAAGAAAGACCCAGCGCAGCGAGGCGGGGCCGAGGGGATCGCCCCCGGGAAGCAATTTGGCGAGTTTGACCTCGCCCGCGCGAACCGCGGTGCGGCGCAGTAGCCAGGGCCCGAGCACCTCGAAGAAAACGACCGAGGCGACGACGACCTGGCGCAGGTCCGCGCTGGCGCGTGGCGCCACGGCTTCGAGGGCGCCCACCAATCCGAGCGCCACGCCCGCCTGGCACAAGAGACCGGATCCCAGGTTTCCCGGCAGCGTGCCCTCGAAGCCCGCGAGTTTCAGGCCAAGCCTCGTTCCGAGGATCTTTCCGAGGGTGCGGGCCACGACGAAGGCGACGCCGAGCAGTCCGATGCCGGCCAGGGCTTCGACGTGCAACTGGCTGCCGGCGGCGATGAAAAAGAGCACGTAGAGCGGGTAGACGGTGTTCTCGAGGTAGCGCGAGAGGGCGGGCCATTGTGGCGAAGCGTTGGCCACGGCGACCCCAGCGCTGAAGCAGCCAAGCATCGC
>CAJXIC010000360.1 GCA_913054385.1 uncultured Pseudomonadota bacterium | reverse complement strand
GCGCGGTTCGGGGGTGCGTCGTCGCGTGCTGGCGGGATTGGAAAGCCGGGGAATTCTTCAACGGGAGGCCAGTGGAGCCTCCCGTTTTCTTTAGGGGCCCGGAACGGGGCCAGAAACGTTGACGGAGAGCCTTTCGTGCGAGTAGGAATCATCGGTGCCAGCGGTTATACGGGCCTCGAGCTCGTCCGCTGCGTGCTGCGGCATCCCAAGTTCGAACTCGTTGTGGTGACATCGGAGCAGCGGGCGGGCCTTGCCTTGGGCGATGCGTTTCCCGGCTTTCGGGGGCTCGTGGACCTCCGCTTCGAAGCGGTCGACCCGGATGCGCTGGCTTCGAGGCTCGACTGCGCCTTCGTGGCGCTGCCGCACGGCGCCTCGGCAAAGGTCGTTAGCGCCCTGCACAAGGCGGGCGTGGCGGTGGTGGATCTGTCGGCGGATTTCCGGCTGCAGAGCCGGGAGGTCTTCGAGAAATGGTACGGCGAGCACGCGGCGCCGGAACTCTTTGGCCAGGCGGTCTACGGGCTGCCCGAACTGCACCGGGATGAGCTTCCCGGGGCGCGGCTGATCGCGGCCCCCGGCTGTTACCCAACGAGCGCGATCCTGCCTGCGGCCCCCTTCCTGCGGGCGGGGGTCGTCGAGTCGGCGGGCCTCTTCGTCGACTCGAAATCCGGCGTTTCCGGGGCCGGCCGAAAGCTCGACGACGGCCTGTTGCTCGCCGAAATCGGTGAGAACGCGCGGGCTTACAGCGTGGCCGCTCACCGCCACGGGCCGGAGATCGAGCAGGAACTCGGTCTCGTGGGGGGCCAGGCCGTGAGCGTCAGCTTCGTGCCGCAACTCATCCCCGTGGTTCGGGGCATCCTCACCACCGTCGGCCTGCGACCGGTCCAGCCGATCACGACGGCGGAGGCCCAGGCCCTACTCGAAGCAGCCTACGCCGATGCGCCCTTCGTTCGCGTGCTGCCGGTGGGCGAGTTCCCGAGCCTTCAGGCGGTGCGGGGAAGCAACTTCTGCGACGTGGCGGTGGTGTCGGACGAGCGGGCCGGTACCCTGCTGGCGCTTTCGGCCCTCGACAACCTGGTGAAGGGTTCGGGCGGGCAGGCGATCCAGGCCTTCAATCTCGCCCAGGGCTGGCCGGAAACCACTGGCCTGTGGGAGGCACCTTGGCTCCCGTGAGCCGCCGAACGACGTTTCAATGCGATTGCACGGGCGTGTTTTCGCGAAGATCCATTGACCGGGCAGAAGCCCAAGGGCTATCCATAGGGCCGCGGGGGGTTTGATGCAGCAGGCGAGGCCGACGAAGTACATTTTCGTAACCGGGGGTGTGCTCTCCTCTCTCGGGAAGGGGCTGGCCTCCGCCTCGATCGGCGCGCTGCTCGAAGCGCGCGGCCTGAACGTCACCTTTCTCAAGCTCGACCCCTACCTGAACGTCGATCCCGGCACGATGAATCCGCTCCAACACGGAGAGGTGTACGTCACCGACGACGGGGCCGAGACCGATCTCGATCTCGGGCATTACGAGCGTTTTACCAACGTGGCCCTCGGGCAGAAAAACAACGCGACGGCGGGCCAGGTCTACGACACGGTGCTCTCGCGCGAGCGCAGGGGCGACTACCTCGGCGGCACCGTGCAGGTGATCCCGCATGTCACCGACACCATCAAGGAGCGTATTTCCGAGGCCGCGGTGGGCTTCGACGTCATCCTGGTGGAGATCGGCGGTACCGTCGGCGACATCGAGTCGCTGCCCTTCCTCGAAGCGATTCGACAGTTCCGCGGCGACGTGGGCCGCGAGCACACCTGTTTCGTGCACGTGGCACTCGTTCCCTACGTCGCCACCGCGGGAGAACTCAAGACCAAACCGGTGCAGCACTCCGTGAAGGAGCTGCAGTCCGTCGGCATCGCTCCCGACCTGATCCTGTGCCGCGCGGACCGCTTCCTGCCCAAGCCGGTGAAGAGCAAGATCGCACTCTTTTGCAACGTGGATGACGACGCGGTGATCACCGCGAAGGACGTCGAGACGATCTACGAGGTCCCGCTGGCGCTGCACCACGAGGGACTCGACGAGAAACTCGCGCAGGTTCTCAATATGTGGACCGGGCGTCCCGACCTGCGCCGCTGGGAGGAATTGGTCCACACCCTGCGCAACCCCGAGCAGAGCATCACCATTGCAATGGTGGGGAAGTATGTCGGTCTCACCGAGTCGTACAAGAGCCTGAACGAGGCGCTGGTGCACGGCGGCATACCGCTTCGGACGCACGTTGCGATCGAGTACTTCGATTCGGAGAAGCTCGAGGACGCATCGGAACTGCAGCACGTCGATGGCATCCTGGTGCCCCACGGTTTCGGGGGGCGCGGTGCCGAGGGCAAGGTCAAGGCGGCGGGCTACGCACGGCGCAAGGAAATCCCGTTCCTCGGGATCTGTTACGGGATGCAGATGGCGGTGATCGAATTCGCTCGCGAAGTGGCCGGTCTGGCCGGTGCCAATTCGTCGGAGGTCGACCCCGATACGCCCCATCCCGTGATCGACCTGTTGCCCGAGCAGCGCGAAATCCAAGAGAAGGGCGCCACCATGCGGCTCGGTGCCTACCCCTGCAAGCTCGCGCAGGGGAGTCGGGTCCACGGCGTCTACAGGAAGGCCGAGATCAGCGAACGCCACCGGCACCGCTATGAATTCAACAACGACTACCGCGACCGGCTGTCGCGAGCGGGGATGGTGTTCTCGGGCACGTCTCCGGATGGTCGCCTGGTGGAGATCGTCGAGCTGCCCGACCACCCCTTCTTCGTGGCGTCGCAATTTCACCCCGAGTTCCAGTCGCGGCCCTTCGCGCCGCACCCGCTCTTCGAGGCCTTCGTCAAGGCGGCGGTGGAGCGGCGCGGCAGCCGCTAGTCGGTCAGCGGGGC
>CAJXIC010000359.1 GCA_913054385.1 uncultured Pseudomonadota bacterium | reverse complement strand
ACTTACGACCATCCCCGAGCGCCCGTAGCCGGGGGCTCTCGATGCCGCGCCCGTGACCGAAGCCGCCAGGAGTGGCAGGATCCCCGCCAGCAGGAAAACCAGGAGAAGCGAGAACATGCCCCGGCCCAGTGCGGAAATCGGCTTCGGAGATGCCATGCGGCGACGCTATCACAGGGGCCTCGGCCGCCGACGGAGTGGGATCGCGTTCGCGGTGATGCTGGCGAGCTTCGGTTGCTACGCGTTGCCCCCGGACGATGCCATTACTTCGGAGATGGATCACCCGGTCGCAGTCGACGACGCCCTGCCGATCGCAGAGCCCGATGCGGACTTCGATGCCCCCTTCTTCTGGCCCGACGAACCCGCGGTGGTCGCGATCTTAAAGGTTCGCAACCACGGGCAGATCCGTATCGGCCTCTACCCCGACATCGCCCCCGCCGCCGTCCTGAATTTCGCCACCCTCGCCAGCGGCGGCTTCTACGACGGTGTCAGCTTCCACCGCGTGATCCCCGGTTTCATGATCCAGGGCGGCGACCCGCTCTCGCGCGACGACGATCCCCTCAACGACGGCCAAGGGGGCCCTGGCTTCGTGATCCCCGACGAGTTCGGTGCCGTGCCCTTCACACGGGGCACCGTGGCCATGGCCAACAGCGGTCGTCCCAACAGCGCGGGGAGTCAATTCTTCATCGTCCACGAAAACAGCCCCCACCTCGCCGGGAAGTACAGCGCTTTCGGCCGCGTGCTGGCGGGTTTCGACACCCTCGATTCAATCGCGGCCGTCAAGACCGACGAGCACGGCCGCTGGGGCCCTGCCCACCAGCCCCTCGAGAGGGTCGTGATCGAGCGGATCGAGATCGACTGAGCGCATCCGCGGAAACGGGGACGTTGTTGCTTTGTTGCCTTCCCGCTCCGCCGCACGCATGGGCGGCGGAGCGGGAAGGCAACAAAGCAACAACGTCCCCGCTTTCGCGGCCCGGCACGCCGGGCTACGCTGCCGACCCCGTGGCCCGGTAGCTCAGTTGGTAGAGCATCGCACTGAAAATGCGGGTGTCGGCAGTTCGAGTCTGCCCTGGGCCACCATCCCTTCCCCGCGCTGCGCGGCGAGCTTCGCATGAACACCGCCCCCGGAACGCCCTCCAAGGAACGTCGCCACGCCTACTGGCGCGCGAACCTGCGCCTGATGGCGGCGTTGCTCACCATCTGGTTCGCCGTCTCCTACGGCTGCGGGATCCTCTTCGTCGACGAACTCGACGCGATCCGCTTCGGTGGCTTCGGGCTTGGCTTCTGGTTCGCCCAGCAGGGTTCGATCTATGTCTTCGTGGTGCTGATCTTCGTCTACGTGTGGCAGATGAACCGCCTCGATCGACGCTACGGCGTCAACGAGTAGGCCCGGCGCGAGCAACCGACGATGACCCTGCAGTCCTGGACGCTTCTGCTCGTCGGCCTCTCCTTCACGCTCTACATCGGCATCGCTCTCTGGTCGCGGGTCCACACCACGCGCGGTTTCTACGTGGCCGGAGGCGGGGTCTCGCCCCTGGCCAACGGCATGGCCACCGCGGCGGATTGGATGTCCGCAGCCTCGTTTATCTCGATGGCGGGGTTGATCTCCTTCATCGGCCGCGACGGCGCCGTCTACCTGATGGGCTGGACCGGCGGCTACGTGCTGCTCGCGCTGATGCTGGCACCCTACCTGCGCAAGTTCGGCCAATTTACCGTCCCCGACTTCGTGGGCCAGCGTTACTACTCCCAGCAGGCGCGGCTGGTGGCTGTGGTGTGCGCGCTCTTCGTCTCTTTCACCTACGTGGCCGGGCAGATGCGCGGCGTCGGTGTCGTCTTCTCGCGCTTCCTCGATGTCGACATCGACGTCGGAGTGCTGATCGGCATGGGGATCGTCTTCGTCTACGCCGTGCTCGGCGGCATGAAGGGCATCACCTACACGCAGGTGGCGCAGTACTGCGTACTGATCTTCGCCTTCCTGGTGCCGGCGATCTTCATCTCGCTTTCGCTCACCGGCGAAGTCGTGCCGCAGTTGGGCTTCGGCGCCAACGTGCCGGATCCGGTTTCGGGCGGGTCGATTCCGCTGCTCGAGAAACTCGACGGCTTGCACCGAGAGCTGGGATTCGCGGCCTACACCGAGGGGCGCAAGGAAACCATCGACGTCTTCTTCATCACCCTGGCGCTGATGGTGGGGACCGCCGGCCTGCCCCACGTGATCATCCGTTTCTTCACCGTCCCGAAGGTGCGCGACGCGCGGCTTTCCGCGGGCTATGCGCTGCTCTTCATCGCCCTGCTCTACACCACGGCGCCGGCGGTCGCCGCCTTCGCGCGCACCAACCTGATCGAAACCGTCCACGACACGGCCTACACCGAGCTTCCCGAGTGGTTCCACAATTGGGAGAACACGGGTTTGCTGGCCTGGGTCGACAAGGATGGCGATGGTCGCGTCCGCTACGCGCCGGGCAGCGCCTTTGACCCGATCCCCGGCGAAAAGACCATGCGGCTGACGCGCAGCGGCGCCACCGGAAGCGCGGGCGAGCCCCGCTTCGTAAATCCTCCCTCTTCCGGCGCCAACGAACTCCACGTCGACCGCGACATCATGGTGCCCGCCAACCCCGAGATCGCCGGGCTTCCCAACTGGGTGATCGCATTGGTGGCGGCCGGCGCGCTGGCGGCCGCGCTCTCCACCGCCGCCGGGCTGCTACTCGTGATCTCGGCCTCGATCTCGCACGACCTCTTGAAGAAGGTCTTCATGCCGCAGATCAGCGAGAGGCAGGAGCTGCTCTACGCGCGCCTCGCCGCCAGTGTGGCGGTCGTCATCGCCGGATACTTCGGAGTCAACCCGCCGGGCTTCGTGGCGGAGGTGGTGGCCTTCGCCTTCGGCCTGGCCGCGGCCTCGTTCTT
>CAJXIC010000358.1 GCA_913054385.1 uncultured Pseudomonadota bacterium | reverse complement strand
GCCGGAGGTTGCGCGGTAGGTGATCCCGGCCAGGCTGCGGTCCGCGTAGAAACTGCGCGATACGACCCCTGGGCGTCCGGGCGAGGTCGGCTCGGAGATGCCCGACCCCACCAACAGGTTCCCCACGGCGTCGTACACCGGAGCGGCGAGTGTAAGAGTCGAGAGCGTCGAAGCCGAGGTGATGCGCAGGGGGTGGCCGTGTTCGCCCCGGTTTCCGAGAAGCGCGCTTCGGTACGACCCGGCGTATCCCCCCGAAGAAGGCAGGAAGGACGACACGCCGGGGTCGCCGTAGCCGAAGTAGAAGGTGAAGGTCCCGTCGTGCAATGAGGCGATGCGACCGCGGTCGTAGCTGCGGCTCTCGATCTCGTCGACTGAATCGCTGTGCGAAAGCAGCGCGTAGGCGAAGGGGTCAGCGCGGTTGTGGGCGCCCGAGACGAAGACCTTGACTGCGCGGTTGCCGGAGGCGGTGGTCTTGGTGATCGTGAGCGTGCGGCCGAGTCCCGGGGACGAAGCCGCCCCCCAACTGCGATCGAAGCGCGTCTTTGCGCCGGTCGGATCGGTGACCGAGGCGATGTGGAAGCCCTGCCAGGTGGTGCGGTGGGTGTCTCCATCCGCTTCGGTGCGGCTGTCGAGTCGCCAGGTGGCGTCGAAGCGGTAGCGCCGGACGCTGCCGTCCGCGCGGGTGACCGAGGTCACGTAATTTTTGGCGTCGGCGCGGGCGTAAGCAAAGAGTGTGGTGGGGTCGCCTTCGCCCACGCGCCGCAGCGAAGCCAGGTGGCCCTCGGTGTCATAGGCGAATTCGCTGCGCTCGCCGTCGGCGAGGGTGCGTGCGACGAGCCTGCCGGTAGCACCCGTCTCGTACTCGTAGTGGGTGCCCGAGCGGCCGGCGGCGGCGTCGGCCGCGCCCTCGACCCGGATCGGCCGTCCCCGTTGGTCGCGCTCGATCCGCAGGCTGCGCGCCGCGCGATCGCGCACCGAGAGCAACCGCCCGTCGGCATCCCAGCTCATCTCGAAGAGGGGTAGACACGCCGCCTCGGCGTCGAGGCACTGCTCGATACGTTCGAGCTGGCGTGCGCCGCCCATTTTGCTCCAGGTGTAGGCCAGGCGCGGGTAGTCGTGTTGGTTCCAGTGCACCGCGTCGAGGGTTCCGCCTGAAAATTGGAAGACCAGCCCCCCGCGCGAACGCACCGCCTCTTCGCTGTGCTTCAGCCAATGTGTGCCGGGGATCTCGGTACCGACGACCACGTGCTGCAGGTCGTGAAGGGCGCCGCTCTGGTCCGTGAATCGCTTTCCGTCGTGCTCCATGGCGAAGTTCCAGCGCCATTGCGCGTTGGCAGAGTTATAGACGGCGCCGATCGCCACCGGCCCGAGCCAGGTGTCGAGTTCGAGGTCGCGTCGCTCGAGAAAAAGGTTTCCGTTCGCGAGGTTTACGTGTGCCCCGTCGAACTCCTCGAAGAGCGGCTCCGCCCAGGCAAAGCGCCCGGGCGCCGGGCGCAGCGTGTCGCCAAAGAGGCAGGCGGCCACGAAGAGAAGGGAGCCGCAGGCCAGAAGGGTGGTGGCGACGCGGCGCGCGATGGAAGGAGAAGGGTTGTACTCGGACATCTTGATCTCGCCTCGGGGACCGCAAGTGGGGTTCTCGGGGTGAGTCGAAGCGGGGGCAATGCGACTCCGAAAAATGCGGAAGCGAGGGAGGTTGTCGTCGTGCCGAGGGAGGGCGTCGCATGGCCGAGGGTCAGCCTAGGTTGCGCCGGCCCACTGGCGGGGCCGGTTGCGGCGGATCGGTGTCCGCCTGCGCGCGCCTGCGTCCCCGGCTGGGCGGGGTCGCTATGGTTCCGCTTGGAGAGCCCGCCGACACGATGACCTTTAGTTTCGAGGAATTCGAGCTCGACGCGGGGCTCTACGAGCTGCGCCGCGCGGGTGAGCCGCAGAGCCTCGAGCCCAAGGCCTTCGACCCCCTGCGGCTTCTCGTAGAAAAGCGCGAGCGCGTCGTCACCAAGGACGAGATCCTTGACACGGTCTGGGCCGGCGAGCACGTCACCGAGTCGGTCCTCCCGCGAGCCGTCAACGCGATTCGCAACGCACTCGGTGAGGACAGCCGAGCGCCGCGCTTCGTCGCCACGGTGCGCGGGCGGGGTTATCGGTTTATCGCGGACGTGACCGAGCACAGCGCAGGCACCCCGGTGGCGGGTGCGCCCCCGGGCCAAACCGAGGCGGCTTCCGAAACGACCGACGATGGCGGTTTCATCGGCCGCGAGGGCGTGCGCAAGCAGCTGCGAAAGCAGCTCCACGCGGTCTCGGAGGGCCGCGGACGCTGCCTGGTGATTTCTGGAGACCCCGGAATCGGCAAAACCGCCAGCTTCGATTGGTTGCTCGAAGAGGCGCGTCGTTCCGGTGCACGGGTGACTGCGAGGTCCAGGGCCCGTTGGCGCCGGGCGCTTCGGCGATCGTCACCGAGGACGGAAACCTGTGGCAAACCTCTGGAGGCGCCGACGTGGTCGACGTGCTCTTCAAGGTCGACCCCCACGAACAGATCTGGGAATCCGACGAGACCAACAACACCGCAGTCGGGTGTTACGAGCCCGCGACCGAAACCTTCCAATTCGGCCCGTGCCAATAGGCGCGGCCCGGACGAGAGGACCCACCCGCGCGAGTTTCATGCTCGCGGGTATCGGGGCGGGGCGCGAAAGCGCTCCGCCCCTTCTGCTTTCAGGGCTTCTCGCTGGAGACGATCCAGGTCGAGAAATACTGCGAGCCCCCACCGTAGGCGTGGCCCAGTGCCTTTTTCGCACCGTCCACCTGGTGGTCGCCGGCCTGACCGCGCACCTGCATCGCGCTTTCGGCGAAGCGGATCAGGCCCGAGGCGCCGATCGGGTTCGAGGAGAGCACTCCTCCCGACATATTCACCGG
>CAJXIC010000357.1 GCA_913054385.1 uncultured Pseudomonadota bacterium | reverse complement strand
ACGGCGCACACCACCCAGTCCAGGCCCACCTCGCGCGCCACCCGTTCGGACCAGCTGCGCCGATCGAGACCGGCCGCGGCTTCGATCTGTCCAGCGCGACGCGGCGGCAACGCGCCGTGGAAGTGGGCAATGGTGGCGTGCCCCGCCAGTCCGGGCACCAGCATCTTCGCACCACCGCCAAAGCCCGTCTCGTTGTGCGGGATGACGCCACCGACACAGATCCGCAGATCGGCGTCGAGGTAGTGCGCGTTCAGATCCACCGGACCGCCCGCGATCCAACCGACCCGCCGAATCGAAGGATCGAAGAAGTCGTGGATCAAGACCTCATAGCGAGCGATCACCTCGGCCCCGATCTTGCGCTCGAGTTCCGAGGCGGAAGGCGGCCGATGAGACGCCGTCCCCACCAGGATCTTCACCCGCTCCGGGCCGAGCCCCGCCGCCTCGAGCTGGCGCAGAAGGGGGGGCAGGATCCGGTGCGCCGGTGTGGGGCGCGTCAGATCATCCACCGCCACGACCGCGCGCTCGCGACCGCGGCACAGTTCTCGGAGCCCCGCGGCCCCGTGTGGGCTCGCGAGAGCGCTCTCGATCTCGGAATCCGAGATCTCCGGAGCGCCTTGCGGCGGACACACCTCCACCCGCCACCCCGGCGGAAAATCGAGCCGCAGGCGGGCCTCGTCGTACCAGGAGCCGAAAGGCACCTGAACCGTCGGTGTCTCGCCGGACGCCTCGACCACGTGCGACCTACCCCCCAACCCGTTCCGCGCCGTCCCACTGTAGGCGCCCGCAAAGCATCGGCAACGTGTCGACTTTCACTCGAGGCTCGCCGCGTCTCTCTGGGCGGGTCGGCGCGCCCAAATGAGACAAAATCCCCGCGGGATTGTACGGGTCTTTTTCCACGCAACTCCGACGCATTCGCAACTTCCCCCGGAGGAGCCCGAAAACTTTGAATTCTCTAATAAAACACTATTCTATTCCTATGGCCCACCTATGGATCTAGGTGTGGCCCACTCAAAGGGGGGTGAAAAGATGATCCAGAACGTACGGGTGTGGCTCAGAGAAGTCACAGAACTTGGGTTGCTCCTGGTGGCACTGTCCGTGGTGCTCCAGATCCTATTCGGCGCGTCGGTTCCGTTCGTCGGCGGCGACGTCGTGGGCAACATCACAGGCCTGATCGCAACGCTGGGCCAGAACGGGTTGGTGGGCTTGATCGCCATCGCGGTCATCCTCTACCTGTTCCAGCGAAGACCGGCTGCCTGACCGAGTTCGATTGATGGCGACCCCGCCTCCGCGCTCCGGCCCGGGGGCGGGGTCTTTTTTTTGGGGGCTTGTGCCCACCCGGGCCCACCCGGGCCGTTTCCGGCCCACTCGCTGACGGCACCGGCCCTCCCCTGAGGCTCAGCCTGAAGCCGGTTCCTCCCAGGAGTCGCCGCGAAAGGCCTCGAGTTCAGCGCACTCGGCGTCGCCCACCGGCCCGCGCCGGATCTGCGCCAGCCTCTCGAGGCTGGCCTCGAGGGAGAGACCGCGAGTCATACGCCGAGTCTGCTTCGCGGGGAGACCTCTCGCGTCCAGCGTGAACCCGTCCGCGTGGGAGCTCACCGATTGGCGCCGCTGGCATGCGTCTCGAGCACTTGCGAGAATCCGCCGCGCGCAACCATTTCTTTCCCCGTGCCCTCCCGAAGGACCCTTCGACGAAACTCTTTATCTTCATGGTGGCCCCCAACCCGACGCGGGTGCGGCTGGTGCTGGCCGAGAAGCGCGCCGCCGGTGCGGTGATCGACCTGCCCGAAGTCACGGTGAACCTGCTCGAAGGCGAACAGCGAAAACCCGAACACCTGGCTCGCAACCCGCGCGGCAAGCTGCCGGTTCTCGAACTCGACGACGGTTCCTACCTGACCGAATCGACCGCCATCATCGAATACCTCGAGGAGCGCTTCCCCGAGGTACCCATGCTCGGCAGCAATGCCGAGGAGCGTGCCCGCAACCGCGAACTCGAGCGCCTCGCCGACGCGGGGGTGCTGCTGCCGGTGGCCCACATCGTCCACGCCACGAACTCGCCGGTCGGCATCTCGCCTAACCCCGGCGCCGCCGAGTTCGCCCGCATCCAGCTTCCCGAAGTGCTCGCGATGCTCGAAGAAAAACTCGCCGACGGCCGCCCCTTCCTCGGCGGAGAGCGGCCAATGGTCGCCGACTGCACGCTGGCCGCTGCCTTCCAGTTCGCGCGCTTCCGCGAAATAGACCTGTCACTGCCCCCGCACCTCGCGCGTTGGGACCACGACTACCGCGAGCGCGAGCCCGCCCGCGCGGTACTCGCCTTCTAACCAGCGTGCCGTACAGCCTGCGCGCCGAAGGGATGGACTTTCTCGAAGCCGCGCCCCTGCGCGTGGTGGTCGAAGCCCGCATTGCAGCCCCCCCCGCTGCGGTCTGGCCGTGGATCGCCGAGGCCGCCACCTGGCACGAATGGTTTCCGGGCGTGACGCACGCCGAGTACCCCGCGGCCACGCCGCCCTACGGTGTCGGCACCCGGCGCCGCGCCCTGGTGTCTGGGACCCGCTACGAAGAGGTGATCTGCGCCTGGGAGGCCGAGCGCCTGCTGGCCTACACCATCACCGAGATGTCGCTGCCGTTGGCGCGGGCCCAGGTCGAAGCCACCGAACTCTTCGCCGAAGCCGACACAACCCGCGCCCGCTGGACCCTCGCCGCCGAACCGCGCACCGCCTTCAAGCTGGCGGCACCGGCGCTTCCGGCCATCCTCGGACGGCTCTGGAAACGGGCCGCGGCGAACCTCGAGAAACGAATCGTCGAGGAGAGTGCCGACCGCCGTTAGCGCGAGTAGGAGGTCAGCGCGGTCGCGAGATCGCCGGGCACACAGATCGGAAGAGCGTCGTGTAGGGAAAGAGTGTAGATCTCGGTGG
>CAJXIC010000356.1 GCA_913054385.1 uncultured Pseudomonadota bacterium | reverse complement strand
CCGCACCGTAGGAGCGGTAGCGCACGGTCGAAACCGCGAAGTCCGGGCCGGCAATGAATTCGCGGCCGAGCGCATTCAATACAGCGCTGCCGATCACGACCCATAAGAGCGCGGGCAACACCGGCCGGTGCCGAAACCCCGTGCGCGACAGGAACAACGCGCTCAGCAAGAGGGCCGCGCCCACGGCGAGCGCGGTCGCCGGGTGACCGAAGCCTCCCGCGGCGCCGAGAAAGGCGAGCGCGTAGGCAAAGACGCCGGGACGCGAAAGGGCTTCGCCCAGGCCGGGGTGTCCATCGGGAAGCGCCAGCCCGATGGCGTAGAGGGCCGCGAGCCCGATCGCAAAGGCGAGCCAGGCGAGCGAAGCCGCGGGCCGACGCTGGGCCACCAGCACCGCGAGGCCCACGGGAAGTGCGACGAGTCCGTTGGCTTGCGCGCCGACGGCAAAGGTGACGCAGAGCGCGGCGAGGGCCACCCCGATCGGCCCGCGCTTCTCGAGCGCCAGAAACCCGGCACCGCAGAGGGCGAGGACCCATCCGTTCGAGAGCGACGAGGTCGCCCAGAAGATCGAATCGAATGACTGGGGTTGGAAGAGGAACCAGGCCGCCGGCACGAAGGCGAGACTCTTTACCGGGAGGGCTGCGGTTGGTCGAAAGCCCCGGTAGAGCACGGCGGCGAGCGCCAGAACGCCCGCGTTTCCGACGAAGGCCAGGACACGGAAGTCGACGCTCCCGGAAAGTGCGGCGCTGGCCTCTGCCACCAGGCGCAGCACGACCGGTCGGTGTTCGACGTGGGGTGCGAACCAATCTCCGAGGGATGCGGGCCCCTCGAGGAAGAGAAGCACGGTGTCGTAGTCGTCGAGGTAGGGAACATTGACGGCATTCGCGGCGACCAGCGCGCAGAAGGCGAGGGCGGGGACCGCGATCAGCAGCCCGCCAACGACGCGCGCAGGGATCACCGAGGGGCGCCCGGCGCGGGGACTTTCGGGCGCACATCCGCGGGCGATTCGAGGTAGCCGAGTGCCTGGAGTTCGCGCTCGAGTCGCCCCGCATCTTCGACAATGGCGCTGGCTACGGGGGCCGTCTCTTCGAGCCAGGCATCGAGCGCAGCGCGCAGCCGTGTGCGGGCCCCGGGCTCGCGCCCCGCGATGTCCTCGTTGTGCTCGGGGTCAAATTGGCGGTCGTAGAGGCGGGCCACTCCGTCGTCGAGATCGAGGATGAGTGTATGCGCGGCGTCGTTGACGCTGACTTCGGTGCCCTGGGCTGAAAAAGCAAAGGGCTGTGTGACGCCCTGGCCTTCGATGGCGGCGCGCAGGCTCGTGCCCTCCAGTACCAGGTCACCAGCATCGATGCCGAGGTAGTCGAGCACCGTGGGGAAGATGTCGAGATTCTGGACGGGGCCCTCGATGCGGCCACGGGTGGCAACGCCCGGGATCCGCAGGAAGAGCGGCGTTGCGACCATCCCCTCGAAGAGCGGGATGCGGCAGTGCCCAAGGTAGCCACGCTCGCCAAAGCCCTCGCCGTGGTCCGAGGCGATTGCGATGATCGAATTCTCCAGCAGGCCGCGCCGGGAGAGATCCGCGAGCAATTCGCCGATCCGTTCGTCGGTGTAGGCGATGCCGTCGTCGTAGAGATCGATGAGATAGGCGATTTCTTCCGGGGTGATGGGCTTCCCGTACTTCCTCGACATCGCCTGGAGTTGCTCCATGCGGCCTTCGCGCAGCAGTTGCGGCTGGTGGATGAACTCGGAGAAGCGACGCTCGAAATCCGCGGGAGGGTTGTAGGGGCCGTGCACATCCATGTAGTGGAGATAGAGGAAGAAGGGCTCGGTCACGAGGTCGAGGGTGCGAGCCGCCACCTCGTTGAGGCAGGCGCCCGGTTCACCGGAGCAGCTCTCGTCGAAGACGTCAAAGCCGCGGTCGAATTCGCCGAAGCGATTCGCCCTCGAGGGCGAGCGACGCACGATCGGGCTCGCGGAGATCGCCACGGTCCAGAAATTGTTCTGCTTCAGGACTTCGGCGAGGGAAGGCAGATCCTCGGGGATGCCCATGTGGCCCCGAGGCTGCGCAAGCAGGCGAAGAGGGCTCCTCGAGGTCAGGAGCGAACTCATCGAAGGAGAGGTGCACGCGGACTGGCTGCGCGCATCGGCGAAGGTGAGGTTCTCGCTGCCGAAGCGGTCGAGGTTCGGGCTGGTCGAGCGGGCGTAGCCGTAGCTCGCGAGATGGTCCGCGCGCAGGGTGTCGATCACCACCAGGACGAGGTTGGTGGGCCTTTGCACGGGCGCTTCGCCGCAGCCGACCCCCGCTAGGAGCAAGGCGGCAAGCCCGAGGCCGGCGACCCGGGGATCGCGACCGGCCCTCGAGCTGCTCCGCCCCCAGCGTTTTCGATCGCGGTTCAGCGGAGCGCTCCTTTGAGGCCGCGAATGTTCCGGGTGGCGATGCTGTTTCGCGGGTCGAGTTCGAGGGCTTTCTGGTAGGCGACCAGCGCGGCTTCGAGATCTCCGGACGAGGCCAGCCCGGCGCCGAGGTTGTTGTGAGCCGCGATCATGTCGGGTGCCGCGGCAATCGCCTCGCGGAAGTGCAGAATCGCGGCGCCGTAGAGTTTCTTTTTCGCCAGGGCGTTGCCGAGGTCGAAGTGCGCGGCGGCGAAGCCCGGCTGGCTCGCCAGTGCCTCGAAATACTCCGCGATGGCCGCCTCGGTGTCGCCGCGCGCCTCGAGGGAACGCGCGAGACCGTGTCGCGCAATGGCCAACCCGGGATGGGCGGCGACGACTGCTCCGAAGAGACGCTCACTGTCCGTGTAGTCGCCGGCGTCATAGGCGGCGGCGGCGACCTGTGTGTGTTGCCCCGGGCTGTCGTACCCGAAGCGGGTGAGGGTGCGAACCGCCGACTCGGCGGCCTGCCAGTCGCCTGCTTCGA
>CAJXIC010000355.1 GCA_913054385.1 uncultured Pseudomonadota bacterium | reverse complement strand
GGGCACGGCTCCCTCCTCGCAGCGCGAAGCTAGCGGGTCCCCGCACGCAGCGGCCGCGTCCGCCAGGCTGTGCCGCCGTTGTGCCGAGTTCCGCCGAAAAAGCCCGCTTCGCGCAGCGATCACGCCCCCTGATCCGCCACCGCGAGAAGGTTCATTCGACATGGCAGGCACTTGCGGGTGAAGTTGCGATCAGTAATTGACCTGACTTTAAATGAATATAAATATGTAGTTTCGGTGCAGAATAGCGGCCCGACCCCCGCCGCCGTGCGGGGCCCTCGCGGCCTCGCCCCAAGGAGCCCACGATGCTGCACCGAACCCAGGCCCTGGGCCGTTCCCCGAAGCGTTCCCGAGATCTCGGACGCGCCCTGCTCTCGCTCTCCTGCCTGGCGGCGCTGCTGCTGGCACCCGCCGCGGCTGCCGATTTCCCGCGCGACGACTGGGTTTCGATGGACGGTTACGTCTACTGGGGTGACGACGACGACACCGGCATCGAGGTTTCGAGCGATTGCGACGTGATCAGCGACTCGTGCCCCACCAGCTGCGCGAGATCGAAGTGGCCGGACAGGTCCTGCACACCACCGACAGCCACCCCTTCTGGGTGACCGGTCGCGGGGCTGGACCGAGGCCGGCGAGATCGTCGCAGGCGACGTACTCCGCACCCGCGAAGGACATCTCTCAAAGGTGGTGCGCAGCCAGCGCGTGGACATGCCCACGTTCTATGCGGGATACGCGGCCACGGCCAGAGCGGCAAACGCCGCCTTCGGTAAGGCTCCCGGCGGATCCGTCGCCGATCCCTTCGCCCGCGGCAGGGGTCTCGTCTACAACATCGAAGTCGACGGCACCCAAAGCTTCTACGTCGGCCAGAGCGGGATTCTGGTCCACAACAAGTAGGATTGCCGCGCGCGGCGAATTTTCGGGGCGGGTCGCAGCGCGGCCTTCGGCCCTGGGATTCTGATCGACGCGCGCAGGACGCGGTGGGCCCTCCAGGACTCGAACCTGGGACCGTCCGGTTATGAGCCGGTTGCTCTCACCAACTGAGCTAAGGGCCCGCGCCGACAGTCTAGGCGAGCGCGCGGCGCATTGTCGCGCGCGGGCGAAGTTGGCACCATGCCCGCGATGTCGGAACCGATCCCCGCGAAAGAAACTCCCTGCGTCGCCGTGATCGGCGGCGCCACCGCGGGTGCCGAAGTGGCGGCTCGACTCGCCGACCGCGGTGCCCTGGTGGCGGTCTTCGACCAGAACCCCCGCCCCTTTGGCAAGATCGAAGACGGCCTGCCGCGCTGGCATGTGAACCTTCGGAAGAAGGAATACGCGACCATTCGCGAGAAACTCGGGCGTGAGGGCGTCCACTTCGTGCCGAACACGAAGGTCGGTCGCGACGTCGACTTCGCCGAGTTGGTGAACGACTGGGGCTTTACCTCGGTGGTCCTGGCCAACGGAGCCTGGCGCGACCGCTCGCTGCCAATCGACGGCATCGACGCCTTCACGGGTCGCGGGCTCGTCTACCAGAACCCCTTCATCATCGCCTTCAACCACGAAGAAGAGCCCGGCTACGACGGACCTCGCTTCGCCTACCCGGACGGCGCGCTCGTGGTGGGAGGCGGGCTCGCCTCGATTGACGTCGCGAAGGTGTTGATGCTCGAAACCACCCGCGCACGGCTCAAAGAACGCGGGCTCGAGGCCTCGATCGGCGAACTCGAAACCAGGGGCATCCCGAAGATTCTCGCCACCCACGACCTCGTCTTCGAAGACCTCGGACTCGCAGGCTGCACGATCCTCTATCGCCGCGATGTCGAGGACATGCCCCTCTCCGAGATTCCCGAGGGCGCCACTCCCGAGCGCGCGGCAAAGGTCCGCAAGGGCCGCCGCAAGATCCTCGAGAAAGCGATGGCGAAGTTCTGCTTCACGCTCGAACCGCTCTGCGCTCCCGAGACCGCGATCATCGAAGGCGACCGGCTCGTGGGCCTTGGCTTGCGGCGCACGCGGATCGAAAACGGGCGCGTCGTCACCACCGACGAGGTCTTCGAGCGACGGGGCGCCTGCGTGATTTCGTCGATCGGCAGCATCCCCGAGGCGATTCCGGGGATCGACATGAAGGGCGAACTCTTCGACTTCAGCGACTGGGATGTCGGCCGTCTCGAAGCCTGGCCGACGGTCTTCTCGGTAGGAAACGTCGTCACCGGGAAGGGCAACATCGTGGCCTCGCGCAAACACGCTGCGCGTGTCTCGCAGGGTGCCATCGAGGCATTCCTCGGGCTTGGCGACGGGCACGCGGGCGAAGAAGCCCTGGCCGGGGCCGTCGACGAAGAAGCCACCGAACGCGTGGCCCAGGCGGCCAGCGGCGTCGCGGGAGCCAGCGACGCCGAGCGCAGCGCGCTACTCGAGCGCATCGCGGCTCGCCAGTCTGCCGTCGGCTTCGATGGCTTCGATGCCTGGATGGAGCGCCACGCCCCGGCCTAACAGGAATGGAGCGGGGACGCGGGCGGAGCGGGGACGTTGTTTACTTGTTTACTTTTCGAGAAGGGCGCCCGCTCTCGAATTGCGGAGCATTGAATCGCTCGAAAAGTAAACAACGTCCCCGCTCCGCCCGGGAAAGCAACAACGTCCCTGTTAGGCCGGGCTAGTCGAGGAACGCCTTCAGCGTACGGCTGCGGCTCGGGTGGCGGAGCTTTCGCAGCGCCTTTGCCTCGATCTGACGAATGCGTTCGCGCGTCACGTCGAAATCGCGTCCGACCTCCTCGAGGGTGTGGTTCGAGCGTTCGCCGATCCCAAAACGCATCCGCAGCACCTTCGCCTCGCGCGGCGCCAGCGTCGCAAGCGCCTCGCGCGTCTGCTCCGCAAGGCTATGGCGGATCACCTCCTCTTGCGGGTCGACTGCCGTCGGATCCTCGATGAAGTCGCCCAGGTGGCTGTCTTCTTCGTC
>CAJXIC010000354.1 GCA_913054385.1 uncultured Pseudomonadota bacterium | reverse complement strand
GGATCAGTCGGCGCTGGGTTTCGGTGGCGCCCTCGCGAAGGTGCAGCACGAAGCGATAGGTCTCGCGCGAGGCACCGCCGAAGATCCGCTCGAGGCCTTCGACGCGAACGTCTTTCGCATCGGGAAGACGCTTTTTGATATAGGCCGCAAGACGCACGGCGAGATCCGACATGGGAGCAGCCGTTTTCTTCAGGCCGGCATGCCGACGGTCTTCGTCTGGATGTACTCCTCGAAGCCCTCGACCCCGTGCTCGCGACCGACGCCACTCTGCTTGTAGCCGCCGAAGGGTGAGTCCGGCGCAAACCACATGCCACCATTCACACCGAGGGTCCCCGTTCGGATCCGCTTTGCCACCGCGAGCGCACGCTCGAGCGACCCGCTGTTCACCGCACCCGAAAGCCCGTAAGAAGAGTTGTTCGCGATGCGCACCGCGTCGTCATCGTCATCGAAGGGGATCACGCAGAGCACCGGCCCGAAGATCTCCTCCTGGGCGATGGCCGAATCGGGGTCGACGTCCACAAAGAGCGTCGGCTCGACGAAGTAACCCTTCTCGAGATGCGCCGGTCGGCCGCCGCCGACCAGGAGATTGGCCCCTTCGGCCTTGCCCTTCTCGATGTGGCCGAGCACCCGCTCGCGCTGCTTGGCGCTGACCAGCGGGCCCATGATGTTTGCGATGTCGGTGGGATCGCCGTAGTTCACCGCTTCGTAGGCCGTCTTCAGCAACTCGACGCCCTCGTCATAGCGCGAACGCGGCAACAGCATGCGGGTCGTGATGGCGCATCCCTGCCCGGCGTGCATGCAGACCATGGCGCCGGCCGGCACGCAGGTCTCGAAGGGCGCGTCGTCGAGCACGATGTTCGCCGACTTTCCACCCAGTTCAAGAAAGACGCGCTTCAGTGTTTTCGCCGCGCGCTGCATCACGTGTCGCCCCACGGCGGTCGAGCCCGTGAAGCTCACCAGGTCGACCCGCGGATCGCCGGTGAGCACGTCGCCCACCTCCGCTGGGTCTTGCGCGGTGACAATATTGAGCACGCCTGCCGGAAGATCGGTCTCCTCGGAAACGAGCTTCCCGATGTAGGTGCCACTCCAGGGTGTGTCCGGGGCCACCTTCAACACCGCGGTGTTGCCGGCCATCAGCGCCGGCACCAACTTCGAGAGATTCAGCATGAACGGGAAGTTCCAGGGCGTGATCAACCCGGTGACGCCCACCGGCTCGAAGTAGACCCTGCGCTGGCTCTTTATCCCAAAAAATTCGTGAACGCCGAGATCGCGCTCCCAATCGTATTTTTCGGCGACCTCGATGTCCCAGAGCATGTCCTGGATGCACGAATCCTGTTGCACCGCATAGGTGAGCTGCAGCGGCGAGCCGGATTCGGCGATGATCTGTGGGCGCAGATCCTCTTTGTGTTTCTCGAGGGCGGCCTGGAGCTGACGCAAACAACGCGAGCGGAACTCGATGTCCAAAGACCAGGAGGTCTCATCGAAGGCGCGCCGCGCCGCGCCGATGGCCCGGTCCATGTCTTCGGGTGCGGCGTCCGCTACCAGGCCGAGCACTTCTTCGGTGGCCGGGTTCAGGTTCTCGTAGCTGCGGTCGTCGCGGGCCGGGACGAGCTCTCCATCGATGAGCATCCGCGACTCGGCATGCGTGGCGGGATTGGACATCGGAATTTCCTCTGGCTTCGGGCGGCGCGCCCAAGAGTAGCCGCCGAGGCACGGCAACGCACCGCGGCCGACCGAGCGCGAGAGGTGGTGTGTTAGCGTCGGCGCCGAACCGGGACACGCCCCAAACCCCGCCCGGCGAGGAGCCCGTATGTCGGGATCAGACCCCGTCAAACCGGCCGAACCCGACAACTCCGGCGAGCCCGCCGGGTCCGCCGGATCGCTTCCGCCTCGCTCCTTTGGGGGACGCGTCTTCGGAGCGCTTCGCCTCGACCCCAAGGTCTACACCGAAATCGAGCACGACCCTTCTTCGCTGGGCCAGGCGGCGATCGTGGTAACGCTGGTGGCCGCAGCCGCAGGGCTCGGAAACTCCATCGCCGATTCTCCCAACCTGGTGATCCTCTCGATCTTCACGAATCTCGCGGCCTGGGCGTTTAGTGCCGCGATCATCTGGCTGGTGGGCGTCGCCTGGATGGGCCACGACTCCGCCTACCCGGAGTTGCTGCGGACCATCGGTTTCGCCAGCGCGCCGCAGGGCCTCTACTTTTTTCAGGGCAGCGAGTTCGGGATGTACGCATTCGTGCTCGGCCTTGTTTGGAGCCTTGCGGCCTACGTGGTCGCCGTCCGCGAAACCCTCGACGTCACCACCGGTCGCGCCATCGGCGTCTGCCTGCTGGCAAATGGGCTCGTCCTGCTCGCCGTGATCACGCTGATCGATTTCTAGGCGTCGCCCGAAGGCAGGGCGGTCTCGGCGTGTTCTGGATGCTCGGCCTCGTCGAGGACGAAGCCACGCACCAGCGTGTAGCTCACCGAGAGAACCACCGGGCCGAGCAGGAGACCCAGCAGGCCAAAGGCCGCGAGCCCTCCCAGTACACCGAAGAGAATCAGCAGGAAGGGGATGTCGGCGCTGCCGCTCCAGCGGATCAGGATGGGGCGGGCGAAGTTGTCGAGGGAGCCCACCACCACCACGCCCCAGACGACCATGCCAATCCCTTCCCCGGTGCTGCCGGTCCCGAAGAGCCAGGCGGCGGCACCGGCCCAGACCAGTGTCTGGCCGCCGGGAACGAAGGAGAGCAGGGTGGTGGCCGCGCCGAGAATGACCGGGTACGGCACCTGGAAGATCGCGAAACCGATCCCCGCAACGAGCCCCTGGAGCACCGCCGTGCCGACGATGCCAAAGACCACCGCCCGGATCACGTCGCCGATTTGGTCGAGGAAATCTGCCGGACGCGAGGGAAAGACCAGCGCCATCCCGCGGCGCGCGGCCGCAACGAG
>CAJXIC010000353.1 GCA_913054385.1 uncultured Pseudomonadota bacterium | reverse complement strand
TTCCCTACACGACGCTCTTCCGATCTTCCGCCGGTTCCTGCACGCGGAAGATCCTCATCGGTTTCGCGAACCCTTTCAGGTCGTAGACACCCGCCTCTTCCACGTCCGCGATTTTCTTGGCGATGACCGCGCAGCGCTCCGAGATCAGAATCTCGAATTCCCGCGCATGGTCGCAGAGGCGTGCGGACAGGTTCGTCACGGTCCCGATGGCCCCGTAGTCTATGCGCCCCTCGAAACCGATCGCCCCGATCGTGGCAAAGCCCTTGGCGATCCCGATCCCCGCGGTGAGGTCAAAGCCGCGCTTCCGCCACTCCCGGCTCCGCTCCGCAATCTTGTCCTGCATCTCGAGAGACATCCGGATCGCTCGCTCGGTGGGGTCGGGCACCTCCACCGGGTCGTTGAAGAAGATCATCATGCCGTCCCCGGTGAAGCGTTCGAGGGTTCCCTCGTAGTCCAGGATGATGCTGCCCATGTCGCCGTGAAATTCCCCGAGTACGCTCATCACCTCCTCGGGCTCCGAGGTCTCGGCGAAGGTGGTGAAGCCACGGAGATCGATGAAGACCACCGTGATCTCCCGCCGTCGGCTCTTCAGTGAGTCGGTGACTTCTCCTTCTAGGATCTGCTTGGCGACGTGCGGCGAGAAATAGCGTGTCAGGCGTGCCAGCGCGTTCGCCCGCTTGGATTCGGTGAGGTCGCGAAAGGATCCCTGGCGCGTCTGGCCTGTGCCCGACGCCAGCGACAGCTCGAACCACTGCAGCGCACCCGTCTTGTCCCGGAGCTGCACCTCGGCGGTCTCACCCGGCGAATCTTCGGCTCGACCCACCGCCAGCAGACGTCGAGCCGACGGCTGGTCCTCGTGGGCAATGAAATCCACCACGAGCCTACCGATGCTCTCGTCGATCTCGAAACCGAGCAACTTCGTCCACGCCGTGTTGAGGAAGGTAAAGCGCTCTTCGTCGTCGTACTCGAACACGATCTCCTGGAGCCGATCGACCAGTTCGCGATAGCGCCCCTCCGCCCGGCCGAGTTCGTCGACGGTTGTCGTCAGGCGGACATTGGCCTCTTTGAGCGAGTGCGTCCTTGCATCCACGGTATCGCCGAGCGAGCGGATCAGGCGGTGGACGCTGTTCGAGATGTCCCGAAATTCTCGCGGACCCGAGTCCGCGAACTCCAGGGGTGCGGGGGAGCCCACCTGGTGTTCGGCGAGCCTCGCCAACACCGCGATCGGACGCCCGATCCGTCTCGATGCGAGCATGACGAGCAGCAGCACGAAAACAACGTAGGCGACCAGGCCGATCACCAGGGAAGTCTCCTGGCTTCGCTTCTCCTCGGAAATAAGCGAAGCGTCGCGGGCCGACGCCTCGCGTGCATTCACCGTCCACGTGTCGAGCATCGACGCCACCGCCTCCAACCCCCGGTCGACCTGGTCCCGTTCGGCTGTGCTGATCTCCCGTTGGGTCCCGTCGAGGATGCGCCCGAGTAGAACTGACGTGGCGGTGAGGGTTTCGTCGATGAATTCCCGCTGGCCGGGCGCGAGGGCCTTGGCCCCTGTCCCATCCATGTCTCCCAACTCAGCCTTGATCCCTTCGAGTTGCCCCCGGGCATCGCCCGCGAGGTAGCTGATCTCGCTGTAGACGACGAGATCGTAAGTCACGAGGAATCGCGCGAAGCCCATGCGCACGTGGTCGAGTTCGAGCACCGCGATCGATCCGCGCTGGTGCATGGCTTCGCGCATGTCGAGGCGTGAGTGCCAGCGCTCGTTCCAGAAGATCAGCGATGCGCCCAGCACGGTCGTGACTAGCAGCAGGAGGAGAAGGTAATGTCGCAGCGACATCTAGCGGGTTCTAGCCACGCCGGGCGCTACCCGGGGCCATCCGGACCTCGGAGTTTCACGAGCTCCCGTCCCCAGACGATCTCGGTGGCCGCGATGGTCTTGAGTGCCGACCGCAGCGTATCCTCCGCCAGCGGCCGTGCATTGACCGGCACCTCGATCCCGCCCTCGGTTCGAAGCAATCCATCCTGGTCGAGAAACGCGCGAATCTCGACGAAGCCAAGCCCTCGAACCTGGGCCTGGAATGTCTCGCTCTCGATTTCGGCCTGTCCGGACTCCCGGCTGCGCTGGAAGCGAAAGCCATCGACACGAAGGTCGGGTCCGAGCGTCCACGCGATCTCGGTGAGACCCCAGCGACCCCGCTCGGTTCGCACGTGGATCAACCCGAGGAGCTGGTCGGAAGAATCGAAGGCTGCGTAGAGGGTGTGGCTCCCCAGTTCGTTCCGATGGATGGTGAACGGCAGGCGATCGAGGATCTCGTCTCGGTGGTCTTCGCTGACCTCGCGGACGATCGACCGGTGGTGGTCGAAACTAGGGAAGGCCTTGTTCAATGCGACCATCGGGTCGCGAAGCGAGCAATAGGCCTGGCCATGGGACGACGCTGCGGCCAGAAGCATCAAGCAGCCGATCCCGATGCCAGACCAGGTCCGGCGCACTGATCGTGTCGCCACGCTTGCGTTCGTCCGCCAGATCATCAGAAGAACCGGTACCGGAGCTGCGCCCGGAAGACGTCGGGTTTCTGCGCTCGCGAGTCCCGCGTGAACCCGTGGCGGTATTCCGCGCTCAACCAAATGTGCCGCAGCACGTGGATCCTCGCCCCAACGGTCAGGTAGGAGGTCTCTTGCCAGGCGTTCGCGGGTTTGTTCATGAAGAATCGGCCCTGAACGTAGCCCATGACCAATTCTTCGGGCGACCACCAGGAAACCTCGGCAAAGGTATTCAGGACGTCGGTCGTCCGGTCGTCGCGTCCGTAGGAGAGCTCCGCGCGGACGTCGACCGGACCACCGAGCCACCGCACGTCCGCCCCCACCCGGGCCTTGCGCACCACGCCTTTCTTACCCAGCACGTCTCCGTAGAGCGCCGAGAGGCCCGCGACGAGCGGGCGC
>CAJXIC010000352.1 GCA_913054385.1 uncultured Pseudomonadota bacterium | reverse complement strand
AGGGGCTCGCCCCGGGGGACTCGACCCCGAAGCACGCCGCATGATACCGGAATTCCCCGCGTTTCCCCGTGCCGTGCCCCGAGAGGCGACTGCCAGGCTAGTGAGAGGCGGGCTTCGAGACGTAGGGCTGGGAGCGGGCGATCTTTACGAGTTGACCCTCGGAGAGGCGAGCGTCCGCGAAGAGACCATTGAGGACGGCGGTCTCCTGGATGCCGTAGTCGTTGCCCGATCTCTTCGAGAGTTCCGAAAGGCTCTCTCCCGCGACCGCCGGCACCACACGCAGGCGCGTTACGACGACGGCCTGTCGCTCCTTCAGGGTGATCGGCCCAAAGCTGCGAACCGAGGCACGCCCGCGCCCCATGTACTTGTCTGCCGAACGCGGCGGCGTCACCACCGTGAGTCGGTAGATCAGTCCGCCGAAGGGAACGAAGGTGAGATCGGCGGCGACGCGCGTGCCCTGCATGAAGCCAAGGGTCTGCATTCGCCAGGCGTCGATCTCGCCGACCTTGACCGCCCCTTCGGCCTGCACCTCGACGCCGTATTCCTCGCCGTGCTTCTCGATGAAGGTCTTCGCCCCTTCGTGTGCGTCCTCGCCCGGGCCTTCCACGATCGCGAAGATCATGGCGTCGCGGTTGGGCGACCGGGCCCCCACGGCCTTCGGCGAGTTCGTGAGTTGCCAGCCCGACGGAAAGCGCATGTGGAAGCCGAGATCCGGGTGCACGAAGACGCTTCCCTCGAAGATGCCCTCGGCGGGGTTCGTCCCCAGCACCAGTCCGTCGATCCGCTTCAGGTAGGCGTTGCGGCTGGCCTCTGACCCGGCGTTCGGCTGCCTGCGTGCGCCCCCGGCGCGCTCCGCGGCAGAGGCCGAGCGTTCGGTCGAGCCGGGGTGGGTGTCGAAGTATCCGGGGAGGCGCGAGTAGCCGATCTTCTGGCGCTCGACGTTGCCGAGTTTGCGCAAGAAGGTCGACATTCCCATCGGGTCGTAGCCGGCGGCGTTCGCGAGAAACTGTCCCCCCCGGTCGGCGTCGAGCTCCTGCTCGCGCCCGTAAGCAGCGAGCCTGCCCATGCGTAGGGCGGGCATGCTGAGCAGCATCTGGCGCCTCGCGATTTCCTGCTGGGCGGCGTGGTGCCGCGCCGCCGCATGCGTGATTTCGTGGCCGATGACGTTCGCGAGTTCGTCTTCGGAACTCGCCAAGGCGATCAGCCCACGCGAGAGGTAGATGTGCCCGCCCGGCAACGCGAAGGCGTTGGGCATCGGCTGGTCGACGATTTCGAAGTGGTAGTCGAAGTGTTGGAGCGGGGCGTAGCGCGAGAGCACCTTGCCCACCCCGGCGATGTAGGCGGTCAGCGCTGGGTCTTTGTAGAGACCCATTTCGGCTTCGACTTCCTTGGACGCGTCAGCACCCGCCCTGGCGTCGTCGTAAGCGGTGCGCAGGATGATCGGCTTTTTTTCGGGTTTCTTTGGCGTGGTGCCGCAGCCGATGGCGCCAAGGGCCACGGAAAGGACAACGGCAGTCAGCACGAGTGAGCGCATCCGGGACTCTCCTGTGGTCGCTGGGCGCAGCGACCGATCGCACGGGCCCCCACAGATAGCTTTCTTCGGGGCCAGAGCGCCATTGGGATGCGCCGTCGCGGTGCTTGCGCGAGCGCGCCGTGCCCCCGAAACTCGACGCCGCCCTGTACGACGAGGGGGAGGTTGACCTGGTGAGCGGCCCCGCCGACATACGGATTGGTGATCTCAGAAATCCCCGCTTGACCGAGTTTCAGCAGCGGATGCTCGATGCGACGGCGGGGGTCGAGACCGTCTTCGACTCCGAGCGCGTGCTGGCGGCGGCGCGAGAGCGCACGGGCCTCGAGGACTTCGGGGATCCCGGCTACCGCGAGCGCCTCGATGTCTGGACCGCGAGCCTGGCCGAGGACGCGAATCTCTCCTCCGTGGGCGCGATCGGCGCCTTCAACGATCTCGTGCGCTACGCGGCGAACCGCCTGCGTTTCGAGGATCTGCTCTCGCGTCACCCCGAAATTTTGGAAGAGTCAATCGAGAAGCCGATCATCATCATCGGCTTGCCGCGGTCGGGGACGACCCACCTGCTGAACCTGATCTCGGCTGACCGGCGCCTGCGCTCGCTGCCCTACTGGGAGAGCCTCGAGCCGATCCCCTCGCCCGAAGAGCGGGGGGCGTCACGCGACGCCGATCCCCGGCTGCTGCGCTGCCGCGAAGACTTCGCACGGAACGACGGTGTCTTGCCGCACCTCAAGGCCATGCACCACATGACCCCCGAGCACGTCCACGAAGAAATCGAGCTGCAGGCCCTCGATTTCTCGTCGTACGTCGCCGAGTGGACGGCCGACGTCCCTGGGCTGCGCGACCACTATCTCGCGACGGACCAGACTGCTTCCTACGGCTACATGAAACGCGTGCTGCAGGCGTTGCAGTGGCTCCACGGGCCGAAGCGCTGGATCCTCAAGTCGCCCCAGCACCTCGAGCAAATTGGTCCGCTGGTGGCGAACTTTCCGGATGCGACCTTTGCGGTGACGGCTCGCGACCCGGTCTCGGTGATCACCTCGACGGTCACGATGCTGGCCTACGGCAGCCGCATCCGCTGCAAGCACGTCGATCTCGATGGCCTTCTCGCCTACTGGAGCGATCGCATCGAAACCCTGCTGCGCCGCTGCGTCCGGGACCGCGAGCTGCTCCCGGCGGCCCAGTCGATCGACGTGCTCTTCCACGAGTTCATGGCAGACGACATCGGGACGGTGGAGCGGATCTTCGAATTGGCCGGGCACCCGATGACGGCCGACGCACGGGCTGGCTTCGACGCCTACATGGCGTCGAATCCGCGGGGTGTACACGGCCGGGTCGTCTACGATCTGAAGGCGGATTTTGGCGTGGACCCCGCCGACCTGCGGAAGCGCTTCGACTTCTACTTTGAACGTTTTGCGATACGCGCCG
>CAJXIC010000351.1 GCA_913054385.1 uncultured Pseudomonadota bacterium | reverse complement strand
CCGAGCCGTCCGAGACACGGAGGGAGAACCGATCGCCTTCTTCGAACGCTTCGAGCGAATCCTCGAGTTGAAGATCTCCCGATTCGAGGCGATCGACCACCGCTTCGAGACGCTCGAGACATACCTCGAAGGGAACCTCGGGTTCCGCCGCTTTCGGCGACGGCTTCGACCCGGCTTTCGCCGACGCTTTTCGGGCTGTCATAAAGGCGCTCGATGCTACTTCTGGCGGGTTCGAGCGTCAACGCGCGAAAGCGCCGCAGACGCTTGATTCAGAAGCTGATTTTGGGTCCGGCGCTGCGCGTTCACCGGACCCCTCAAGAGACCTTGTCGGCGCGGTCCAGCGCTTCGATGGCATCCGCCGTGGCCTCTACCTGGGCGGCCGCCAGGCGGATCGAAAGTTTCTCCCCCGGCACCAGTTGGTCGCTGCGCCGCAGCACCGCCCCGTCGCGCGTGCGGCGCGCCACGGCGTAGCCGCGGTCGAGCACGGCCAGGGGCGAGAGCGCATCGAGCCGCGCCATCCACTCGTCGCGGCACCCGCGCGCTTCGTAGAGCCGCATCTGGATCGCCGCCTGCAGCGCACGCAGCGCCGAGTGGCTGCGCACGCGGCGCGTGGCCAATTGCGCCGAAGGCGCCGCCAGTCGCAGGTTCTCGTGTTGACTGCGCCACGCGGCCCGCCCCCACGCAAGGGCTCGCAAGGCCGCTTGTCGCAGGCGCTGCTGGCTGCGCGCAACGCGCTGCACGAAGGCCTCGCAATCGGGGACGGCCAGGGCGGCGGCGGTGGAGGGCGTGGCCGCGCGGACGTCCGCCGCGGCATCGGCAAGACTGAAGTCGACCTCGTGTCCCACGCCACAAACGACCGGCAGCGGACAGGCCGCCACGGCCCGCACGACTTCTTCGGTCGAGAAGGCCGCCAGATCCTCGAGCGAACCACCGCCGCGCACCAGCAACACGACGTCGACGCCGGGCGCTTCGCCGGCATCGCGCAGGGCGGCAACGATCTCCGCCGGGGCGCCCTCGCCCTGGACCCGCGTCGGGAGCAGCTTTAGCGGCAGGCCCGGAAAGCGCCCGGCCGCGACACGAAGGACGTCGCGCAGGGCCGCGCCGCGGGGTGAGGTCACGATGGCGATGCCCCTAGGAAACGTCGGCAGCGCTTCTTTCCTTGCGTCGTCAAAGAGCCCCTCGGCTTCGAGGCGTCGCCGCAGTTCTTCGAGGGCGCGGCGCAGGGCACCGGCGCCGACGGGTTCGACCTGGCGGACGATCAACTGGAGGTCGCCGCGTTGGGGGTAGATCGAGACCTCGGCGTAGACCTGCACTTCCATTCCCTCTTCGAGGTCAAAGCGCAGATTGCGGGCGGCGCCGCGGAAGAACACAGCCCGTACCTGGGCGGCTTCCCCCTTCAGCGTGAAATAGCGGTGGCCCGCCGGCGATTCGAAGAGATTCGAGATCTCGCCGCGCACGTGGACGCGGCCCACCCGGTCTTCGAGCAACCGGCTGAGGCCGGTCAGCAACTCGTCGACGGCGTAGACCGAAACCTCGGGAACCCCTGCATCGGCGGCTTGCGTCACGCCGCCAGCCTACCCGTCGCCGCGCACGGCGTCGCGCTCTTTAGCCAGACGCTCAGGGATGCTCGACCGCGGGGGCCGCGGTCTCCAGGGCCACCGTCTTGGCTTCGGGCGCCGGTTCGCGCAGCCGCTCGAAGTAGTCCCAGCTCTTGAGCACCTCGAGAGCGCGGTCGAGCTGTGCATCCGAAGCGTCGCCCTCTTCCGCTTCGCCCTTCTCGTCGGCGGCGGCATCGGGGCCGCTAGCACTGGGATCGTCCGCAGCGGTGTCGCGTTCGCCCGCTTCGGTTTCCGAACTCTCGTGCCGGAAGTGCCCCTCGAGATCGCGCTCGCGCACGCGGAAGGATTTCGAGCGCTTCGCAACCGGGGACGCGGCCGCGACTTCGATGTCGGGAACGATTCCCACCTCCTGGATCGAACGGCCCGACGGCGTGTAGTAGAGCGCGGTCGTGAGCCGCAACCCGGAACCGTCTTCGAGCGGGTAGACGGTCTGGACCGAACCCTTCCCGAAAGTGCGAGCCCCGAGAATCAGGGCCCGGTGGTGGTCCTGGAGCGCGCCCGCAACGATCTCGGAGGCACTGGCGGTGCCCTCGTTGACGAGCACGACGAGCGGGTAGTGGCCGTCGAAGTCGTCCGCATCGGCGCGGTAGTCCTGGCGTTCGGCGCCATCGCGCCCCTGGGTGTAGACCACGAGGCCATCCGCCATCCAGACGTCCGCCACGATCACCGCCTGGTCGAGCAGACCGCCGGGGTTGTCGCGCATGTCGAGCACCATGCCGCGCAGTCCGCCTGGCGCCTCGGCAGCGAGTTTCTGGACGAGTTCCTGCACGTCGTTCCCCGTCCGCTCCTGGAACGACCGTATCCTCACGTAGGCGTAGCCGGGTTCGAGCAGCTTGCCTTCGACCGAAGCCACCTTCACCACGTCGCGCACGATCTCGAAGGAGCGCGGCTGATCGAAGCCCTCGCGCATCACTTCGATCACGATGGAGGTGCCGCGCTTGCCGCGCATCAGGCGCACCGCCTCGAAGAGCGACATTCGCTCGGTACCGCGACACGGCGTCTCCCAGTCGTCCGGAGGCTCGGTGGGACAGATCCCGACGATCCAGTCGCGCGCGCGCAGGCCGGCACGCGCCGCGGGGGTACCGTCGATCGGGGCCACGACCTCGACCGGCTTCCCCTGGCGCTTCGTGATCTCGATGCCGATGCCGTGAAACTCGCCCTTGGTATCGACCTGCATCTCGTCGAAGGCGTCCGCCTCCATGAAGGCCGAGTGGGGATCCAACTCGAGTAGCAGGCCACGAACCGCGCTGCGCAACAACTCGCTCTCGTCCACCGGCTCGACGTAGTGGGAGCGAACCAGCGTCAGCACCCGGCTGAAGAGTCCAAGATCCTTGT
>CAJXIC010000350.1 GCA_913054385.1 uncultured Pseudomonadota bacterium | reverse complement strand
GACGGCGATCCTGCGCTCGCCCGCATTCCGGCCACCCCAAGCGCCCCGTGCGAGTCCACAGCCTCGGGTCGCCTCGATCTCGACCTGCGCGAGGTGGTGCTCTTCGGCCCACATCTGTAAACCGGCGCCGACTTCCGCGGCCAGCGAATCGCCGACGACACCGATTCGGAGCGGCCGGCCCAGCGGGCTCTCGGACGGCTGCGGACTTCGGTTGGCGGTCGCAGGCGTTTCGAGGCCGGGCGCGCTTGTCGGACCCGGAGCCGCGACGTAAAAGGCCAGGGCCACCGCGGCGATGGCGATCGGTGCGGCGGCAAAGCGGTTCCATCCAAGGAGCCAGCGGCGTGAACGGATCGGTTCCTCGACGAAGCGGTAGGAGAGTTCGGCGATGCCCAGTGTCAGCGCGATCCGGGCGAAGTCGTTGTCGACCCAAAGGAAGATCGGCCAGTGGTAGACGTAGGCACCGTACGAGATGCGACCGAGCCAGCGGATCGGCGCCAGCGAGAGCAGGAAGCGGATTGGGCCTCCGGTCTGGACGGCGGCGCCAATCAGCGCAAGGGTCCCGAGGGTGTAAATCGCGAAGCCGCCGCGGTAGAGACCGTTCGTGTCGACGTCGGCGATGCGCCACCCGACCACGGTGATAACGGCGCCGACGAGACCAAGCCCTTTGATGAGGTTTCGCGAACGGCCGGCTTCGAGGGGGCCCCGCAGCACCAGAGCCAGCGCCCCGCCTGCCAGCAACTCTCCGGCCCGGGTGTCGGTCCCGTAGTAGAGCCGCGCGGCCGAAGCGTCGGTGGTGGAGAGCCACAGAAGCCATCCCCAGGAGATGGCTGTGCCCAACACGAGGACACTGCCGAAGACCCGCCGCGAGCCGCGGGCACGGTGGAGTATCCAGAGGGCGATCGGGGGGAAGAAGAAGTAGTACTGCTCCTCGATCGAGAGGCTCCAGAAATGCTGGATGAAGGAGGGCGACCCCATCAGGTCGTCGTAGGCGGCGCCGGTGATGATCAGCCACCAGTTGGAGACGTAGAAGAGGGCGGCGAGACCGTCGCCCTGGAGGCGCTCGAGCTGCGTATCGTCCCCGAGGAGTCGGCCGAGGAGCGCGATGCCGACCAGCGCCAGCAGCGATGCTGGGAGCAGCCGGCGTAGCCGACGTCCCCAGAAGTTCGTGAGGCGGATCGTTTCGCTGGCGTCCCACTCGCGCACCAGCAGGCCGGTGATCAGGAAACCCGAGAGCGTGAAGAAGGTCGAGACGCCGAGGAAGCCCCCCTCGAGCCCAGCAACCCCCGCGTGGAAGAGCAACACCGCGGCGACCGATACGCCGCGCAGACCCTCGAGCCCGGGGTGGAAGAGCGCCTTCGACATCAGCCCCGGGACCGCGCGCGTTTCGGGCTGGCGAATCGAAGCGAACGGGTCGACATCGACGCGAGTATACTGCGCCGCGTGCCGCTCGACTCACCTGTCCGTGTGCCGCCCGAGGTCTTCCGATGAACGCGATTAGCTGGAGACGCGGCGCGGTCGGGATCGCGCTGCCGGTTCTCGTGCTGGTGGCCCTTTCCTGCGGTGACCACAGCGAGACCCCCGAGGCCGCCGATTTTCGCGCTCGGGCTGCCCCCGGCAGCGACGCCGAAGTGCAAGCCTGTCGCGATCGCGATCCCCTGCGTCGCGCGCTCTTCGGAGACCTCCACGTGCATACGGCTCTTTCGAGCGACGCCTGGAATTACGACCTGGAGGTGCGGCCCTCGGACGCCTACGCCTACGCCTTTGGCGAGCCCATCCTTCTCCCTCCGAAAAATGCCGCAGGCGAGGGCACGCGTCGCGTTCGCATTGGCAGGCCGCTCGATTTCGCGGCGGTGACCGACCACGCCGAGTTCATCGGCGAGACGAAGCTCTGCGCGGATCCTTCCTCGGAAGTGTACGGCTCGGAGACCTGCCTGGAGGTTCGCGCATCGACGACTCCCCTCGACAACCCCTTCGTCTTCGTTTCGATGAATCCCTGGCCGAGCCGCGAGGACGATGTCTGCGGCGAAGACGGCGAGCGCTGCCGCGACGCGCTGCGCTCGGCCTGGCAGGAGACGATCCGCGCGGCACAAGCGTGGGACGATTCGAGTGCTGCCTGCGAGCGCACGACCTTTATCGGCTACGAGTACTCGTCGCTGCGGCTCGGATCGAACCTCCACCGCAACGTGATCTTCCGCAACGAAATCGTTCCACGGCGACCCTTCAGTTACCTCGACGCCCAGCGCGAGTGGCAACTGTGGGAACACCTTCGCGACGACTGCATCGAATCCGGTTCCGGGTGCGACGCGATCGCAATCCCCCACAACTCCAACATCAGCAACGGGCGCATGTTTGCGGTCGACTACCCCGAAGCCGCAGATTTCGAGGCGCAAGTCGCGCGGGCGCGTTTGCGAGCAAGGGTCGAACCCCTCGTCGAGGTGATGCAGCACAAGGGCGATTCGGAGTGCCGCGTCGAGATGGAGGGAATCCTCGGGGCGCCCGACGAGGCCTGCGGCTTCGAGAAGTTCTCGGACGTCCGCTACCGGGACGACGAAGGTCGGGCCGGGGCGCCCGGAGCGTGCTGGGATTGGATGGCAGATTCGCTTCCCCACCTGGGCCCCGGGGCCTGCATGAACCACCGCAACTACGTGCGCTACGTGCTCACCGAGGGCCTTCGCGAGTGGGAGCGCCTGGGCGTGAACCCCACGAAGTTCGGAATCATGGCCAGCACCGACACCCACAACGGCATGGCCGGGGGCGTTGACGAGCGCACCTTTCCGGGGCACGTCGGGATCATTGACGATGACCCCTTGCAGCGCGTCTCGGAAGAGACCGGCATGGGGAACGTCTCGAACAATCCCGGTGGCCTGGTCGGGGTCTGGGCCGAGGAGAACTCGCGCGACGCGATTTTCGACGCGATGCAGCGCCGCGAGGTCTTCGGTGAAGCGGCCGAGCATCTCCAGCACGGCCTCG
>CAJXIC010000349.1 GCA_913054385.1 uncultured Pseudomonadota bacterium | reverse complement strand
TGCCCGAGCACTTGAAAAGGACAAAAGGAAAAAAAGAAAACCCGTCCCCGTTTTGCTCGTCCCCGTTTCCGAGGGGGGGCGGGTCAGTCGATGAAGTCGAGGCTGCCGAGGAAGCGGCCGGCGCGCTCTCCGCTGTCCTCCAACGGAACCTGCACATCGAGTACGTAGAGCCGATCACCGCGCAGAATGAAGATCGCCTCGCCGCGCAGTCCGGGAAGATCCTTCACCGGCGGTGTCTGGTAGACCAGCTTCTTCCCCTTTTGACCGGCGACGGTGATCTCCTCGAAAGAAGTGGGCTTGCTGAGGGTCTCCTTCAGCAGCGCTCCCTTTGCGTGATCGATGATCACGTCGGCACCCGTAAAGTCGACGGCGAAACTCGGCACCTCGGAATAGTCGATGGTGTACTTCTGGAAGGTCTCCTCGTCGAGAACCGTGAAGATGTGGTTCGTGATCGTCCCGACGAAGGATTTGTTTTTCGTCGTGGTGAGGATCGGCTCACCGGGGATCTCCACCGAGAATTGACCCTTCTTCGATTCGAAAGATTTCCAGAGGTCTTCGGCGACCGCCGGCGCCGCGACCGCGATGCCCAGCGCGACCACACCGAGCCAGCGACTGGATCGATTTCCGAAAAGTTCCATGGGTGTCTCCTTCTCCCCGAACCGAACCCGGGGCGCTCCCCGGAGCCTATCTCGCTCCGGTGGCTCCGCACGGCCCCAAAACCCCACGCCTCCCGGTGCTAGCGTTGCGCGCGCAGCAGGAGGAGACAGCATGGGAACCCACGTCGTCACAGGCGCCGCCTCGGGAATCGGAGCCGCCACCCGCACGAGACTCATGCGAGACGGCCACTCGGTCATCGGCCTCGACCGCCATGCGGCCGACGTCGTCGCAGACCTCGGGACCGCAGACGGACGTGCCTCCGCCATAGAGAAGATCCGGGCCGAATCCGGCGGCCGTCTCGAGGGCGTGGTCTCGGCGGCGGGCCTGGGCCCCTACGACGACGCGGTAGCCATCGCGCGCGTAAACTATTTCGGTGCCATCGCCATGTTGGACGGGCTTCGGGGCCAGCTCGAAGCCGGCAGCGAGCCCGCGGCGGTGGCGATTTCGTCGGTCGGCGCTGTCTTCAAGGAACTGGTCGTCGGGAAATTCGTCGAGGCCTGTCTCGCGGGTGACGAAGACACAGCCTGCGCCGCGATCGCCGACTGCGATGGAAACACCGCCTACGTGAGCGCGAAGCACGCCGTCGCCCTGGCCGTGCGGCAGCGCGCCCCGGAATGGGGGGCCCTCGGCATCCGGCTGAACGCCGTCGCCCCGGGCGCGACCCAGACGCCGATGCTCGAGCGACTGCACGCAGACAGCGTGCTCGGCCCCCAGGTAAAGGCCCTCCCCTGCCCGCTCGGACACAGCGGCCCGCCCGAGGAACTCGCCAGCGCCATCGCCTTCCTGCTCGGCGCCGACGCGCGCTACGTGCACGGCACCGTGCTCTTTGTCGATGGCGGCTCGGACGCGGTCGTGAGGCCCAACGACCTGTGAGCGACCTCGCCCAGCGTGCCGTTGCGGTGACTGGCGGGGGCAGCGGGATCGGCGCGGCCAGCTGCGAACAGCTCGCCGCCTCGGGTGCGGCGATCGCGGTCCTCGATGTCGACGTTGTTGCAGCGGAACAACTCTGCACGAAACTGCTCTCGGCGGGAGCCCGAGAGGCCGTGCCTTTTGAGGTCGACGTCCGCGAGGAGGGCGAAGTCGAAGCAGCCCTCGCAACGGCGGCAGAGAGGTTCGGCGGACTCCACGGGCTGGTGACGAGCGCCGGCGTCTTCTACGCCGAAGACGCAACGCCTCTCGCAGAAGCCACCTCGGAGACGTTCCGCGCGGTCCTCGAAATTAATTTGGTCGGGACCTTCCACGCGATCCGTCACGCCTTGCCCCTCCTCCAGGCTTCGACCGCCGCGGGCGGGCCCGCCGGATCGATCGTCACCGTCGCCTCCACCGCAGGCTTGCGCGGACATGGCTTTGGGGCGGGCTACACCGCGAGCAAGGGCGGGGTCATCTCGCTCACACGATTGCTCGCGAAGCAGTGCGCCGCGGAGGGAATCCGCGCGAACTGCGTCTGCCCGGGCCTCACCGACACACCGATGCAGCGGGGCGCCCTCGAGAACCCCGAATTCGAGGCGAAGCTCGCGAAGTCGATCCCGATGGGGCGCGCTGCCCAGCCGGGCGAGATCGCGTCGCTCATCGTTCACCTGCTCTCGGGCGCGGCCTCGTATGTCTCGGGCCAGATCATCGCGGCGGACGGCGCCGCCACCGTGGTCTGAACCCCGCCTCCGCGCTACACACGCCCACCACCCGTCACCGCGAAGGACGCCCCGCATGCCCGAATCTCCGTTCACTCTCCCCTCCCCGGAAGAACTGCAGAAGTACACGCCGGCGCTCACCGGCGTCGGCTGCCTGTTGATTCTCCTCGGCGGCGTTTCGATTGCACTGCCGCAACTCGGCAGCTTTGCGGTCGAGACCTTCATCGGCTGCCTGCTGCTCTTCGGCGGCCTGGCGCACCTCTTCCACGCCTTTCGGCCCGACCGCTGGCAGGGCTTCCTGCTCGACGTGGCACTCGGCGCCATCTTCGTACTCACTGGCGGCCTGCTGCTGCTCTACCCGGTGCCGGGGGAAATGACGCTGACGCTGCTCCTCTCCGCGGCCCTCGTCGCCGAAGGCGTCTTCAAGGGCATCGCCGCGGTACAGCTTCGCGGCCATCCCGGCGTCGGCTGGATGCTCTTCTCAGGCGCAATGGCGCTGGCGCTTGGCATCCTGATCGGCTTCGAGTGGCCCGCTGCGTCGACCTGGGTGCTCGGCCTGCTCGTCGGGATCGACCTCGTCTTCGGCGGCCTGGCGCTCGTGATGATCAGCCAGAAGTTGAAGGGTGCGTCGTCCTCGGGAACCGAATCCGCCGCCTAGTCCGTTTGCGTTCCGGCGTTTTCTGCCGCGGCGGCACTCCGCCCCGCGGCGCGCCC
>CAJXIC010000348.1 GCA_913054385.1 uncultured Pseudomonadota bacterium | reverse complement strand
GCGCCGCGACGCGCTCGCGGGCCGCGACCCGCTCCGCCGCGGAATCGTCAGCGCCGCTGCGCACCAGGATGTGGCGGGCGCGGCGCGCTTCCGGGCGCGCATAGCGCGCGACGCGCTCGCTGTAGGCGCTGCGAACGGCCTCGGACTGGGTGGTGAGGAAGACCTCGATCTGTTGGTCGCTAAGCGCCTCACCCGAGGGAAGCGCGCTCGAATCGAGGGCCACGAAGCCCAGTTTCACGGTCTCGAGGCCGCGCCGGGCGAGGTCGCGGGCTTCGGCCTCGCTCACCTGCGGCTGGGAGTAGATCAGCGCCACCATACGCGAGCGCATCAGGTCCTGCTTCAGCACGTCCATGAAGGTGCGCTGGCTGCCGTAGTTGTACTCGACCCAGTCCTCGAAGGCGGGGATGTCGAGGCGACCGTCCTCGCTCCGGAACTGGGGGATCTCGCGGATGAAATTCTGGATCTCGGCGCGGGTCACCTGCAGGCCGAGGTCCATGCCGGCGTGGGCCAGAATGGCCTTGTCGGTGAGCTGCCGGATCGTCTCGGTGTCGAGGAAGCTCTGGATCGCGTCGTCGTCGAGGCTGTCCGGGAAACGCTCGCGGACCTGCTCGAGTTGCGCGTCCCGTGCGCGGTAGAAGTCCGCGGGAACCACCTTGATGTCGCCGACCTTGATAATCGCGTTCCCCGCCTGTCCCGCGTCCGTGAGCGGCCCCCCGAGACCGATGAAGAAGACAAAGACAGCGCCGATCACGGCCACGAACAGGCCCGTCAGCCAGCGCTGGCTGTTTCGCATGGTTTCTAACACGGTGTTCTCCTCGTGCCGTCCTCGCGCCGGCGTCATTACCTTACGAGGCCGCTCCTCGCGGAGCAAGGCGCCCCACCGAATGCGCCGCTTCCGGGCGTTCCAGGCGTCGAATCGTCTTGCCGCGCCGATAGTGGGTTGGTAGGCTGTTTTCGAATCGACCCCCTCGCAGACGCTTCGCGTGAACACGAGATTTTAGTGATCCAAGCTGGGCTTCCTTGGCGGGATGCTTGGCGCGGATAGTGCGAACTTCGCCCTCGTCGAATGCGGGGAGGGGCGGTTCGATCAGAACTGCGATTTTCGCGGTTCATGGTGGCAAGGGGGGCCCGCATGATCTTCGACTCCATCTTGGGTTTCTTCTCGAGCGATCTCGCGATCGACCTGGGAACCGCGAACACGTTGGTCTACGTCAAGGGCCGCGGCATCGTGCTTTCCGAGCCCAGCGTCGTGGCCATCCGCAAGGATGGGCGCGGCCCCGATCGCGTGTGCGCGGTCGGTACCGAGGCAAAGCAGATGCTCGGCCGCACGCCCGGCAACATCGTCGCGATCCGCCCGATGAAGGAGGGCGTGATCGCCGATTTCGAGATCACCGAGGCGATGCTTCGCCACTTCATCACGAAGGTGCACGACCGCAAGCGCCTGGTGCGTCCGCGCATCGTGATCGCGGTGCCCTCGGGCATCACCCAGGTCGAGAAGCGCGCCGTTCGCGAGAGCGCCATGCTCGCCGGGGCCCGCGAGGTCTACCTGATCGAGGAGCCGATGGCGGCGGCGATCGGTGCCGGGCTCCCGGTGACCGAGCCCTCGGGCAACATGATCGTCGACATCGGTGGCGGAACCACCGAAGTCGCCGTGATTTCGCTCTCGGGCGTTGTCTATTCGAATTCGACCCGTGTCGGCGGCGACAAGATGGACGAGGCGATCATCCAGTACGTGAAGCGGCGCTTCAACCTGCTGATCGGTGAGCGCACCGCCGAGTACATCAAGGTGAAGATCGGGACCGCGTACCCCGCGGACGACATCGAACCGATGGAGGTGAAGGGTCGCGACCTCGTCGCAGGCGTGCCCAAGACCCTCGAGATCAAGTCGGAAGAAGTGCGCGAAGCCCTGGCCGAGCCGATCAACGCCATCGTCGAGGCCGTCCGCATGGCCCTCGAGCGGACGCCGCCGGAACTCTCCGCGGACATCGTCGACAAGGGGATCGTACTGGTGGGCGGCGGCTCGATGCTGCGCAATCTCGACATCCTGCTGCGCGATGTCACCGGCCTTCCGGTGATGTTGGCGGAAAATCCGCTGACGGCGGTGGCGATGGGGACCGGGCGCTGTCTCGACGAACTCCGTCTCCTCAAGGAAGTGTCAATCCGCTCCTGAATACGGCCCGGAGGCCTGGGCCCGCAGAGGGCTCGTCGCGAGATTCATGTTCAAACCGTGGAAACGAACGGCGGGTCCGCTGGTGTTCCTCGGACTCGCGCTGCTGGCCCTGACATCGATGATGTCGGATCGGGGATCCGTGCGTGCTGGCGGGCGCGATCTGCCGTGGTGGGAGGGGCTCGTCGTCGATGCGATCGCGGGGGTCCAGGCGGTGGTCTCCGCCCCGGTCGATGGCGTACGCGATACGTGGGCCGGCTATGTCGATCTGCTCGACGTGCGCGAGCGCAACCTGGGCCTCGAAGCGCGCGTGGCGGTCCTCGAAGAAGAGGCGCTGCAGTATCGAGAGGCGCTGGTGGCCAGCGGGCATCTGGAACGCATCGCCGAGATGCGCGCCGACTACGAGATCGCGATGCTGCCGACCAAAGTCGTGGGCTTCGGCGCGGGCCTCAGCTTTCGCTCGCTGCTGGTCGACCGCGGCCGCGCGGACGGGGTGCGTCCCGGGCAGCCGGTGATCCATCACGACGGGGTGGTGGGCCTGGTGACGGCCACCTCCGGCGGCGCGGCGCGCAGCATGCTGATCCTCGATCCCCAATCCTCGATCGACGCCATCGTCCAGCGCAGCCGGGTGCGGGGCATGCTGCGCGGGCGCGGCACCGGTTCGCTCGATTTCGAGTTCGCGACGCGCGGGGGGGACGTTCTGGCCGGAGACGTGGTGCTGACTTCGGGGCTCGGGGGCGTGTACCCGAAAGGGCTGCGGCTCGGGGCAGTGACGGAAGTGGCCGCCGCCCGCGGGCAGTTATTGCGCCGGGCACAGGTCGAGCCGGGGGTCGACTTCGGCCGACTCGAGCA
>CAJXIC010000347.1 GCA_913054385.1 uncultured Pseudomonadota bacterium | reverse complement strand
GGTCAAGGTGACCGTGATGTTCCGGGGGCGCGAGATGGTGCACCCCGAGCGGGGGCGAAAGCAGCTCCAACAGGTGATCGAGTTGCTCGGGCCGATGGCGAAGATGGAGAATCCACCGCGGATGGAAGGGCGGTTCATGTCGACGATCCTGGTGGCGGATCGCGAGGTGATCGCCGAAACGAAACGCAAGGAAGAAGCCGGGCAGGTGACGCCGGAAGCCGAAGAGGCGAGCGCACCTTCCGAGGGAGAATGAGATGCCGAAGATGAAAACGCACCGAGGGGCTGCGAAGCGGTTCAAGAAAACCGGCTCGGGGAAAATCACCCGGAACAAGAGCAACAAGCAACACATCCTGAGCAAGAAGACGACGAAGCGAAAGCGGAAGCTTCGCCTGAAGTCGCTCATCTCGCCTGCGGATGAGAAGCGTATTCGGAGGCTGTTGCCCTACCTGTAGGCGCAGATTGCGTGACGGGTCGGGACGGTCGGAGCGACGGATCGAAGAAGGGAAGACGAAATGCCGAGGGTCAAACGCGGGGTCGCAGCGCACAAGCGCCACAAGCGCGTACTGAAGGAAGCAAAGGGCTATCGCGGAGCGCGATCAAAGCTCCATGGCGTAGCCCAGGAAGCCGTCGAGAAGGCGGGCCTCTATGCCTACCGCGGGCGGAAAGAAAAGAAGCGGCAGTTCCGGGCACTGTGGATTTCCCGAATCAACGCGGCTGCCCGCGAGCATGGGCTGTCCTACAGCCGAATGATCAACGGGTTGAAGACGGCGGGAGTCGAAGTGGATCGGAAGATTCTCGCGCAGATCGCCACCAGCGACCCGATAGCCTTCGCCCGCCTGGCCGAGGTAGCGAAGACCGACGCCGCCTGACTTGCGTCGATGAGCGTCGTCCCGCCCCACCTCGAAGCCCTCGAAGCAGAGGCCCGGCACGCCGTGGCCGAGGCCTCGAGCGCGCAGGCCCTGGCCGAAGTGCGCGCAGGGTTCCTGGGTCGAAAGGGCTCCGTTTCGGCGCTGCTGCGCGGCATCGGCCGCCTCGACCCTTCGGAGCGAGGGGCGGCCGGGGCCGAGATCAACCGCGTCAAGCAACGGATCGAAGAGTGCGTCGCGGCCCGCCGCACAGAACTCAAGTCCGGCGAGCAGGCGCGGGCGCTCTCAGAGCACCGGATCGACGTCAGCCTTCCGGGGGCGGGAGGCGGCCGCGGGCATCTGCATCCGCTCACGCGGGTGCGGCGTGAGATTGAGGATTTTCTCTGGAGCCGCGGCTTCTCGCTCGAAGAGGGGCCCGAGGTCGAGACCGAGTACAACAATTTCGAGGCGCTGAACATGCCCGCGCACCACCCGGCGCGCGACACGCAGGACACCTTCTTCGTCGCGTCGGATCGCGTATTGCGGACGCACACATCGCCCGTGCAGATCCGTGCGATGACCGAGCGCGAACCCCCTTTTGCGATCGCGGCGCTCGGCCGGGTGTACCGCCACGATCTATCGCCTCGTCACAGTCCGATGTTTCAGCAGGTGGAGGGCTTCGTGGTCGGCCGCGAGACAAGTTTTGCCGAGCTCAAGGGCTTGCTCTTCTCGCTGGCAGAGCACGTGATGGGGGACGGGGTCGAAATTCGATTTCGGTCCAGCTTCTTTCCCTTTACCGAGCCGTCGGCTGAGTTGGATCTGCGCTGCCTGCTGTGTGCGGGCGATGGCTGCGTCACCTGCTCGTCTACCGGCTGGATCGAGTGGGGCGGCTGCGGAATGATCCACCCGAAGGTGCTCGCAAACTGCGGCATCGACTCGCGCGAGTGGCAGGGTTTCGCTTTCGGAATGGGCCTCGAGCGCGTGGCCATGTTGCGCCACAACCTCGACCATATTCGTCTGCTCTACGACGGCGACGTCCGGGTGCTGGAGCAGCTCTGATGCGACTTTCCCTCGGTTGGTTGGCGGAATGGATTGAGCTGCCCGCGCGCGCGGAAGACCTCGCCGAGCGCCTGACGATGGCCGGGCTCGAGGTCGATGCCCTGGAGCGCACCGGCCCGAAGTGCGACGGCGTTGTCGTGGGTGAGGTCCTCGAACGGGGCGCGCACCCCGGCGCCGACCGCCTCTCGTTGTGCCGGGTGGATGTCGGCGAGGACGAGCCGGTTGCGATCGTCTGCGGCGCCGCGAATGTCGACGCCGGGCAAAAGGTTGCCGTGGCGCGCCCGGGAGTGCAGCTGCCCGATGGCACCCGGATCAAGAAGTCGAAGATCCGGGGCGAGGTTTCGCTGGGCATGATCTGCTCGGAGCGCGAACTCGGCCTCTCGTCGGAGCAAGAGGGGATCCTGGTTCTCGAGGCTTCTGCCGAGGTCGGAACGCCTGTGGAGGCGTGGTTGTCGGGTGGGGACACGATTCTCGAAGTGGCCCTGCTGGCCAATCGCGGCGACTGCGCTTCGGTTCTCGGGCTGGCTCGCGAGGTGCACGCCTACACCGGGAAGACGATCGCGCTGCCGCCGACGCAGCCCAGCGAGGGGACGCGTCTGGCCTCCGAGGATATCGAGGTCGTGATCCGCGATGTCGCTGGTTGCGCGCTCTACGATGCGCGCGTGGTGCGCGGCCTTTTGGTTGCCGAATCGGCAGCGCAATGGGTCCAGCGGCTCGGATTTTCCGGGATCCGGGCGCGGAGCAACGTAGTCGACATCTCGAACCAGGTGATGCTCGAATGGGGGCAACCGCTTCATTTCTTCGACCTCGATCGGATTCGGGGTGGACGGATCGAAGTGCGTGCCGCCGTCGCCGGTGAGACGCTCGTGACCCTCGACGGCGAGACGCGGAGCCTCGAAGCCGACGATCTGGTGATCGCCGACGCCGAGGGCCCGATCGCCCTGGCGGGCGTGATGGGGGGTCGCGATACCGAGGTGGTCGCCGGGACCCGAAACGTGTTGATCGAAGCCGCGATTTTCGACCCGGTGCGTATTCGTCGCACGGCGAGCCGGCTCGGACTTACGAGTGCAGCTTCGTACCGCTTCGAGCGGGGTGTCGACGCCGCGGGCACTGCACGC
>CAJXIC010000346.1 GCA_913054385.1 uncultured Pseudomonadota bacterium | reverse complement strand
GCGTCGCGGACGAGTGGCGCGCCTTTCCGCTGGCGAGCCTCCCGGTCTCCAATTTGCCTCCGACGCCGCTCACCTGGGCGGTCGTGTGGGGACTCTTTCTGGCGACTGCCGCGATCGCGACTGGCTGGCTGCGCGGGCTCCGAGCCGCCGAGCACGGCGACCATCGCGTTCGAGTCGACCCCGCGCTCCTCGCGCTTGCGGTGGCATCATTCGTGGCGATCGGCGTGTCGGTGCGCTTTGTCTTCCTCGGGATTTTTCCGGCACTGCTATGCGCCGATGCTGCCAGGCAGCTTTGGGGAAGCGATGGACGAGCCCGTGGAAGCTGGCGAATCCGCGGGCTCGCCGCCGCGACAGCGTGTGCCGCGCTTCCGGCCTTCTTCTATTTCGGCGACTGGCCGATGGTGTCGGGGGGAGTCCGGCCCTCGTGGTCGAATTATGCGCGGGCCTACCCAACCGCGCGCTACTTTGGTCACAGCGTGACGTGGCTTGAAGAAGTCGGGGCCCGGGGACATCTTTTCGCGGACTACTCGCTGGGTGGCTATCTCGGCTACAGGTTGGCGCCCGGCTTAAAGACGACCTTGAACGGGTCCTTGAACGTGCCGAAGCGAACAGTCGACGCGGCACGCTCCCTGCGTTCCCGTCGCGGCCTCGAAGCGGGGGAGACCTTCGAAGATCTCCTGGATCGCCAGCAGATCGATTTCTTTCTGGGAACGAAGCTGCCGCGAATGGCCCCGCCGAATCGCCCCTTCGACCACACCACCGCGCACCTCGAGGGGGTGTCCGGGTGGATCCCGGTGTTCCGAAACCTTCGCAGCGCCGTCTACCTCCGTGACGCCGACCGCAACCGCGAGAACCTCGATCGCATCGCTGCCTACTACGAAGCCGCGGGCGTGCCCTTCGACCGCGAACGCGGCTTTCAGGTAGATCGAGTGATCCGCCTCTCCCCGCGCTGGGCGGAGCGCAACGGGATCGTCCCTGTGCATTTCGCGATGGCCTCGGCGGCGAGCGCAGCGGCCGAGCCCCGCTTGCGCAATCGCGGCTATGACCGCCTTGCGGAGGTCTACGCCGTGCTCGGAATCTACGAGAAGGCCGCGGCTCTCGACGCTCGGCTGCTGCGCAACAACCCGGAGCAGCAGGGTGTGCGTCGACGCCGTGTCTGGTCGCTGCTCCGGCTCGGTCGCTACGAGGAAGCGGATCAGGTGGCCGAGGCGCTTAGAGACAGTCGGCATCCGCTCTCGAAGCGCATCGCACGGGTGGCTTCCGAGGTCCTGTTCGCTCCCGGCGATCCGGAACGCGCGGCGTGGATCGCGCGGCTACCGCTGCTCACTCCGTCCGAGGCGATGCGACTCCGGGCGATGATTCGCTCGCCCCTTCCCGCAGAGCCGCGTCCGGTGCGCCGGGAGATCAGCCCGAATTGAGTTCGCGCTCGATGTACCGGAGCCAGCTCGTCGCATCTTTGCGCGTGTCGTCGTGGCGCTTGGCCCGGGAGAACCAGCGCATCGCCTGCTTCGGCTGCTTCTGGTTGTAGTAGGCCACGCCCATCAGGAAGTGAGCTTCACCCGGCTTGGCGAGGTCTCCCTTTTCGAGGGCTAGCGCGAGAGCCGCTGCGGCTTCCTTCCAATTCTCTCGCTGTGAATGGACCTGGGCGAGACGCAGGTAGAGGTCTCCGGCGGTGGAGAGTTCGGCGGCGCGCTCGATCGGGCCCACGGCGTCGTTGAAATCCTTCGATTGGATATAGCTGTTCCCGAGTAGCTCGTAGGCCTCGGAATCCGAATCGATGTGGCCCTTCTCGATGCCCGTTCGAACCACTTCTGCCGCACGGTAGGGGAGGTCGAGGTAGAGCAGTAGCTGTGCGAGACGCCGATATTCGGTGTCCTGGTCGAGAAGCTCCTGGGAGTAGGCGAGTTGCAGCGGGATCAGGGACTCCTCGTAGCGGCCGAGGGCCCCGTTGACCGTCGAGAGCTGCACCCAGTAGGCCTTCTTTGGATAGAACTCGACGAGCTGTTCGAGGATCGGGATCGAGGTTTCGTAGCGTTCGCTCGTGAGTTCGAGGGCCAACAGCAGGCGCAGCCAGGGTTCGCGCGGCGATTTCGAGAGCACGACCGCCTGCCGCGCGGGCTCGTAGGCGGCTTCGAGATCCTGGTTCTGGAAGTGTGCGAGGGCCAGCAAGAAATAGGCCCCGGAGTTGGGGTTGGGAGCATCGGCGAACCACTCGTGGAGCGTCTTGATCACCTCGGGCCAGCGCTGCTCGGCGAGGTAGAGCTGTGCGATCTGGAAGAGCATCTCGGCATTCTCTTCGCGCGAAAGCGCGTCCTGTGCAATCGACTTGCGCAGGTAGCTGCGAGCGGCCTCCTTCTGGTCGCGCGCGTTTTCGATGTAGGCGAAGATGCGGTACGCCTCGGCCCGCTCCAGGGCATTGAGGCTCTTCATCCGGTAGCGCCCGAGTTCCTCGAGGGCCTCTTCGTATTGGTCGTTGTGGAAGAGCTCGATTGCGGCGGCCAGGCGCTTCAAGAAGCGCGGATCGCGTTGGTGCGCGCTCAGCGAAGAGCGACTCTGGCGCTTATTCGAACCAAAGGCCGAGCGCTTTTCGCCGCCGCCCATCGCCTGGAGCTGTTGACGCATCGCCGCCGAGATGGTGAAGAGGATCCGCGTTTTTTGTCCGGGCGCGGCCACCGCTTTGCCCTCGAAAAGGGCCGGCTCGAAGGTCCAGATGGCGACTGCAGAGAGAGCGGCGCTACCGAAGAGACCGTCTGAGGCGTTCTCGATCCTCGGGTTCGACACGCTTCCCAGGGCCGTGACGTCGAAAGCGAGTTCGACCGAGCCCTCGATCCCGGAGGCGAGGGCCCGCTTCGGGTAGGCCGGAAGCGGACGCGCTAGCGGCGTGGGCCGGGGGCCGGGAACCTCTACGTCGCGGATCAAGACAGCGACGGGAGGGGCCGTGGGTTCCTGGGCGGGGCTCGAAGCCGAAAAGAGCGCGCCGACGAGCGCCGGACGATGGTCGCCGAGCAGATCGAGGCGCGCG
>CAJXIC010000345.1 GCA_913054385.1 uncultured Pseudomonadota bacterium | reverse complement strand
GCGCGTCCGCCGTGCCCAGTCTGAAGTCCGCCGCGCCCGGTTTGAAGTCTGCCGCGTTCGGTCTGAAGGCTGCGCCCGATCTCAGTGTCGGGGCGCCGGTCGAAATCGTGCTGCCCGACTACGGGGCGGTGGTGCGGGCCTTCGTGGCGCGGCCGCCCGCCTGGAACGAGACCCTGGTGAACGTGGGACGCGGGCACGGGCGGGGCGCTCCCGAGCGACGCGCGGGCTGGCTGCGGAAGCATTGGTTGCTGCTCGACGCGGTCGACCGCAGCAGCGACACTGCCTCGAACGATTTCCTGCACCACCGCGGGATTTTCCGCGACTGGAACGGCAGTAACGAGTACCAGGAGACTCTCCACTTCCGGGAAGAAGGCGTTCGGGCGCTGCTCTGGGATCGCGGCGGCCTGGCGCGCGATCTCGAGGGCCGCCCGGTGCTCCATCCGCGCTTCAACCTCTCTCAAAAGAAGTGGCGAGCGCGCTGGGATTACGACGTCTATTTCGCCAACCACGCGGCGCCGCGCTGGGCGGCGATCGTCGATCGCGATTGGCTGACGAGTCCGCTCTTCGGCGACGGGCTGTCCCAGGACAACATCGGCAACGCGGTCGATGGTGCGGGTTCTTTCGGCGACCTCGACGCGCGATTCTTCCAGCATCACCTCGAGCAGACCGGGCGTCTCCCGGGCTACCGCAGCCGCGGCCTGGGCATCCGTGGTGAATTGAAGCAAGGCCTGGTGCCGCGCCTGCAGGGTGTCTCCGAGAACGAAGCGGCTTCGATCCGGCGGCAGGATCCCGTCTATTCCGAATATTGGCGCTTTCGAAACCTGCTCCAGCTCTACTCTTTTTCCAGGAGTTACGAAGCGGTGAAGGCCGTGGCCGCCCGGCGTGGGCGGAGCTTCGACGTACACGGCAATCAGGATGGCTTCGTGATCGGCTACCAGCCCTACAAGGTGCTGCTCTCCGATTTCGTCGACAGCATCTGGTTCGAATCCTCGGGCTTCTCCGAGCGCGGTCTCATCACCCGCGATCTGTCGAATGCCTGGGGTCCCTTCCGCTTCGAAATGGCCGAGGCCATGGCCGGGCCGCGGAAGCCGATCCTCGGGCTCTCGAAGCTGGAGAAGAGGACCCCGGACCTGTGGGCGAATGCCCTGGCCGAGGTCAGCGCCGGGGGCGGCGCGCTGATCCTCAACCCGGAGAAGGACCCGGAGGGTTCTCCGGAGCGAGCCGTGTCCGACGCTTTCCTGGTCTTTCGCGACGAGCACCGCGCGCTCTCGAGCGCGCCGGAAGGCTGCGTCACGCCGGCGTTGCGGTCTTGTATTCGCTTCCGACCTTCCTCTATGACCAGGCCTCGCGCGATTTCAACACGAAGGCGATGCGCAACCTTGGGGGGGTGGCGCGTGCCCTCGAGGAGGGGCACCTCTCCTACGACGTGCTGCTGGTGCCCGACGCCGAGTTTCGACCGGACGACCTCTCGCTCGCGACATTGCGGCGCTACGAGGTATTGATCCTGCCCTCGGTGGCACTGGTGTCCCGGCGGCACGCCGACCTGCTGCGCCAGTTCGCGGCGCAGGGGGGCACACTGATTGCCGTGGGCGATCTGGGTACCCGCGACGCCCGGGGGCAGCCGCGAACGCCGTCGCTGGGGGCCGAGCTGCGGACCGCCGGGGAATTGCTCGAGCCACTGGGGGACGCGTCGTTCCCCCGTTCGCGACGTCCGCGAACGGCTGCGGTCGAAGCGCAATGGCGTGCATTGGCCGACGCGACGCGCGGAGCCCTTTCTCGGCCGGTGCTTTCGGGGATGCTGCCGGAAAAGTTGTGGATCAAGGCTTGGCGCCACGGCGACGATCTCTTCTCGCTCCACTTCGTGAACTACGCCCTTGACTCTGTAGCGGGAAAGGTGAACCCGCGGCCCGCGTTTACCGCCCGCATCCGCCCGCCCGCGGAACTGGCGGTGGAGGAAGCGCGTTGGTTGGTGCCGGGACGGCCCGCGCGCTCCCTCGATTTCAAACGGGCAGCCGACGTGGTCGAAGTCCAACTGCCCTCCGTCGACGCCTACGGCGTGCTGGTGCTCGGGCCCCGCGGTCGCGAAGCGCAAGAGAGCGCGCTGCGTCGCGGGCGGCGGCTACTCCTGCGTGCGAGCTTCGCGGGGCGCGAGCGGAGCGACACCGCTTCTCGAGTCGCGGCGGTGGAGGCGATCCTCGCGAAGCAGGGCGCGCCTGCCTTCGATGCTGCGGCACAGGCTCTTTTGGAATCGATCGCCCGGCAAAACGAGCGGGAGTATGTCGCCTTCGTGGAGGGCGTGGCCCAGCTGGGAGCCGCGATTCGCGCCTTCGATTTCGGCAACGAGCGCGCGACGGCAGGCTGGACCGCCGTGGCACCGGATGATCTCTACCGGTCCGAGCGCGGGTGGGGGTGGCTCACGAGCCTGGATCAGTCGGAGCCGACCCCCGAAGAACGCTTTGAAGTCACGAAGAAGAGCCACGCTCGCGATTGGAACGCGATCCGCGTGTGGCGGCATGCCGGCTGGCCGCATGAGTCGGCGCTGCCGCTGGTGCTGCGCAAGCTCCTGGTGAGCGGTCGGCAGCAGCGCTTCCGGGTGGACGTCCCGGACGGTCGCTACCGCGTGCGTCTCGTCGAGACATCGCCCGCCGCCGCGTACAAAATCCGCGTCGTCTCGGGGGCGGTGAGCGTGAACGGGGCGCCGGTTCTGCTGGATGCTGGGCTCGAGCCCGGGTCTGTGGTCGAACGCCACTTTGAGGCGGATGCCCGCGACGGGCACATCGAACTGGCCTTCGGGGCGGCGAACGGTTGGGCGATCTCGCTGCTGGCGATCGAGGAAGCGGCGTCGGGGAAGGGCGCCGCGCCGATTCGCGGAGCGATCCGTGATTGGCAGGTCTCGCCGCGGCGGCCCAATCCCGAGTGGTTCCCACTGGACGAAGTGGCCCCGCCCTCGAAGGCGGTGCTCGCGGCGGTCGCGAACGAGGGGTGGGTCCCGGTCAGCGCGGCGTCGCAAGGGCTGCCGGTGGTTTCGCTGGG
>CAJXIC010000344.1 GCA_913054385.1 uncultured Pseudomonadota bacterium | reverse complement strand
CGCATCCGCGCGAAACGCCGCCCGGTAGCCGTCTCCCCCACGCTCGATGCCGGTCACCCGCCCGGCCACCGGCATCCGATTCACGTGTACGTCAAAAACCGAGAGGAAGATCGCCACGCGCAAGCGCTTGCTGCCGTCTGCGCCCTCGACCTCTCCGGCCTCGAGGACGCGTCCGTCCGCCGGTGCCACCACCTGTCGCTCGCCACCGGGTAGCGGTCGCGAAGGATTGCGGAAGAAGGCCGCGACAAAGAGCGTCAGCGCCAACGCGGCGCCGCAGACTAGCGGCCAGCCCAGCGCGTAGGCGATGGCGGCCCCGCCAAGCGGTACGGCTCCGAGGCGATAGGCATCGGGCACCAGTCTCTCGCGAGGCCGCTCCTCGAAGTCGCGCGCAGCGGCATCGGGAGCCGGAAATTCAGATCGGGGGCGATCGCCAGGCATCGCGAACCTAGTTCTTCTCGCGATCCACCAGCGGCTTCTCGGCAAGCCACGGCATCAGACCGCGCAGGCGTGCACCGACGGCTTCCATCGGGTGCTCTGCCGCCTGCTTTCGCATGGCATTGAAGGAAATATTCCCGGAGCGGCTTTCTTCGATGAAGTCCCGGGCGAAACGACCCGTCTGGATGTCGGCGAGAACCTCGCGCATTCGCTCCCGAACGCCCTCGTCGATCACCCTCGGCCCGCTCTTGAAGTCCCCGTACTCGGCGGTATTCGAGACCGAGTAGCGCATGTTGGCGACGCCGTTCTCGTAGATCAGGTCGACGATCAGCTTCACCTCGTGGATGCACTCGAAGTAGGCCATCTCCGGGGCGTAGCCCGCGTCCACCAGCGTCTCGTAACCCGCCTGCATCAGCTGCGTGAGCCCGCCACAGAGCACCGCCTGCTCACCGAAGAGATCGGTCTCGGTCTCTTCACGGAAATTGGTCTCGATGATCCCAGCGCGCCCGGCACCGATGCCCGAGGCGTAGGCCAACGCGATCGCCAGGGTGTCACCGGAGGGGTCTTCGGCCACCGCCACCAGCGCCGGCACCCCGCGGCCCTCTTCGTAGTGCGCGCGCACCGTGTGCCCGGGCCCCTTGGGCGCCACCATGAAGACGTTGACGCCCTCGGCCGGGCGCACGGTACCAAAATGGATATTGAAGCCGTGCGCGACCGCCAGGTAGTTCCCCGGCTGGAGATTCGGTGCGACGTCCTCGCGGTAGATGTCGGCCGCCAATTCGTCGGGCAGCGTCAGCATCACGATGTCCCCCGCCGCCGCCGCATCGGCGGTGGTGGCGACCTCGAGACCGGCGGCCTCGGCCTTGGCCCAGGAAGCCGAATCCTTGCGCAGCCCGACCACGACCCGGATCCCCGAGTGATGCAGGTTCTGGGCGTGGGCGTGCCCCTGGCTCCCATAGCCCAGAATCGCCACGGTCTTCCCGGCCAGGCGGGAGAGGTCGGCGTCCTTGTCGTAGTAGATATTGAGTGCCATGGGTCTCTCTCCAGGGTGGATCGGGGTCGCCCGAAGCGGACGAACCAGGGCCCCGCCAAGGGCTGGGGCCGGTCGAATTCACGCACCGGGGCGGTGCGCTAAGCCCGCGAGACTAATGGAGCTTTCAAATGGTGTCGAGTCCCGAGCGGCGCGCGAGAGCGGCCTTTCGCGAAACCTCGGCACGCGCACCGCGCAGGTAATCGGGGCGGAGGTCCGCCGCATCCACCCCCTCGCCGCGTCCGAGGGCCGCAAAGCCCAGCCGCGCGACGTGCCTTGCTCGAGGCACACACCCGGCGTAGAGCACGCGCCCCACGCAGTCCGCAAGCCGGCCTGCGTGCGATTCGGCTCCCGACCCCACCAGTGCCAGGGGCCCGGGAAGTTGCGCCTCGAGGGCCTCGAGGTCGTAGACCCCGGCCGTCCACTGCGGCAGCGGTCGCTTGCAATCGGGGTCAAAGAGCGCGGCGTAAACCTCCCCGCGACCGGCATCCAGGAGCGCCGCCACGGGAAGACCCGGTTCGCGGTCGACCGGCGCATCGAGCGCCAGCGCGGCAAGGGTCGACACGGGGGCCACCGGCAGACCCGCCCGAAACGAGAGCCCCTTCACGCTACCGATCCCCACGCGCAAGCTGGTGAAAGCGCCGGGGCCACGCGTGACGGCATACGCGTCGACCGCTTCGATCGCGCACCCCGCGTCTTTCAGCACCGCGTCGATCAATTCGAGCAGTGTCTCGGCGTGATCTCGCCGGGCACTTCCGGCCTGCTCGGCGACGACCGCCCCCTCCTGCATGAACGCCACCGACGCCTCCGCGGTCGCACTCGAGATCGCGAGCAGTCTCCGCAACGCCGGGCCCCGCCTAGAGCCCCGCCTGGAGCCAGTCGATAAAGCGGCCCCAGTGGCGGGAGAGATCGTTCCAGAAGGCGAGCCCGATCAGCATCAGCACCATCGTGAGCCCGAAGGACTGCACGATTTCCCGGGTGCGCAACGACAGCGGCGAGCGCTTCGCGCTCTCGATCATGTAGAGCAGTGCCTGCCCCCCATCGAGGACCGGGATCGGAAGCAGGTTGAGGATTCCCAGGTTGATGCTGATCAGGATCAACGTCTGGAGGTAGGGCAGCCAGCCGAGGTCCAACGACTTGCGCGCGATTTCCGCGATGCCGATGGGGCCCGCGAGTTTGTCGGCACCGACCTCGCCGCTGACGATCTTCCCGAGCCCGGCCAGAAAGAACCGCGTCGTCTCGACGGTGCGCAGGACCGCCTTCGGAAACGAAACGATCGGGTTCAGGCTGCGGTACACCTCGCTGGCACCGGGCAGCGTCGGCAGCGCATGACGGATCCCGATCAGCCAGGTTTCCTCTTCCATGCCCTCGATGCCCAGGAGGTTGGGCACCAGGCTTTTGCGCGGGCGCAACTCGACGACCTTCGACTCACCGTCGCGGGCGACCCGCACGGTGAGCTTCCGCCCCCCGCTGCTCCGCACGATCCCCGCGAAGGCCGCAAAACTTCCCACCGGAGCACCGTCCACGGCCACGATCCAGTCTCCGGCTTCGATGCCGGCGGCCTTGGCCGGCA
>CAJXIC010000343.1 GCA_913054385.1 uncultured Pseudomonadota bacterium | reverse complement strand
GGCGCGAGGCGCGCTAAGTGGGCGGCCTGCCGGGTCGTTCGGGTCATCTGGGTCGTCCGGGGCCCGGAGATGAAGGCCCGCGGCTTCCCTGCGATCGTCGCCGCGGGCGATCGGAACGCTTCGCGCGCGATCCATGGCGAAAGCAAGGCCTTCCTCGCGTTGGCGGGACGTCCGCTGGTAGCTCACGTCGTCAGCACTTTGCAGGACGTCCCCGAGATCGGCGAAGTCTGGGTGGTGGGCGACCGCGAGCGCCTCGAGCGCGAACTCGCGACCCCGGAATTTCGAGCCGAGCTCTCGAAGCCGCTGCACCTCCAGGAACAGTTTCGGAACCTCTACGAGAACGCCTGGCAGACCTATCGCCGGGCGCTGCCCGGGGCCGGGCCCGACGGCCGCGATCCCGAGGGCCCCGATCTCGATTGCCCCGCACTCTTCATTTCGGCAGATCTCCCCTTCGTCACGGCCCAGGAGATCTCCGCGTTTCTCCAGCGCGGCCTGGAATCCGGCGCAGATTACGCGGTGGGACTGGCGCCCGAAGGCGCGCTTGCGTGCTTCCAGGCGAGCGATGGCAAGCCCGGCATCGAGCCCGCCTTCTTCAACATTCGCGACGGGCGCCTGCGGCAGAACAACCTTCACCTGGCGCGCCCGGGGCGCATCGGGAAGCTCCAGCCGATCGAGGAGATGTACGAGCACCGCCACCAGAAAGAGTGGAGCGACATGCTCGGGCTGGCGCTGCGCCTCTTGTTCTCGCAGCGGGGGGGGCTGCAGGTGGCCTGGCTCTTCATGGTCCTGCACCTCTCCGGGCTCGCCGACCGTTGGCGGCTGCGCCGGCTGGCGGACCGGCTGCGCCACTTCGTCAGTATGGAGAGGGTGGAAAGGATCATCTCGAAACTGCTCGACACGCGCTTTCGCTTCATCACCGTCGAGACCGGGGGCGCCGCCATCGACGTCGACACCGAGGCCGAATACGATGCGGTGCGCGAGCGCTACCAGGAGTGGCGCAGCTTGCAGGAAAAGCGCGCTACAGCCCTCTACGGGGCGCTCCCGGCGGGCGCTGAGGGCGGCGCCGCTCCCGGCAGCGCTGCCAAAACAGGGAGCGAACCCACGTGAGTACGGCGAACGAGAGCGCAGAAAAGGTCCGCGCGATTCGCGCCGGCGCCGGGCTCTTTCGGCGCAGCGATCTCGGTCTGCTCGAGGTGGCGGGTGGTGACCGGAGGCGCTGGCTGCAGGGGATGCTCTCGAACGACGTAGAGGCCCTCGAGCCCGCTCCCGGCCGTTCGGGCTGCGCGGCAGCGCTGCTCAACCACCGCGCCGGTGTGATCGCGGCGCTCCAGGTGCTGTGCCGGCCGGAGGTCTTCTGGCTCGAAGGCGAGCGCAGTGCTCTCGAAGCCGCGCGCACGCGCATGCAGGCCTTCATCGTGGCCGACGACGTCGAAGTGCGGGACCCGAGCCCGGAGATCGCGGTGCTCGGCCTCGAGGGCCCAGAGGCCGGCGCCTGGCTCGCAGCCGCCTTCGGCGTGGAGGCGCCGGGGCGCGATGCGGTGGCGTCGGCGGCCTTTGGGCCGGGCGAAGTGATGATTGGGGGCTGGGGTTCGGCGGCTGCGGTGGGGTTCCGATTGTATTGCGAGCGCACGGCCGTTGACGCCGTGGTGGAGGCGCTGCAGGGCGCGGCGGCGCCAGAAGCCCTCATCGAAGGGGACGCCGGCGCGCGGGAGATCCTGCGCATCGAGGCCGGGCTGCCAGCGCACGGCTCCGAACTGGGCGAGGACCGCCTGCCCGACGAGGCGCGGCTCGAACACACCATCTCGGAGACGAAGGGTTGCTACACCGGCCAGGAGATCATCGCGCGCTTGCGTTCGCGCGGGCGCGTCAACCACTTGCTGGTTGGGCTTCGCTTCGCCGAGGGCGAGATGCCCGACCTGGGCAGCGCGCTCTACGCGGCGCCGAGTGCTGCGGCTAGCGCCGCGAAGCCTGGCGATCGGGGCAAACGCATCGGCGAGGTGACCAGCCTCTGCGTTTCGCCCGACTTCGCTGCGATTGGTCTTGGCTTCGTGCGCCGCAAGTGCGCCGACCCCGGGACACAGGTCGCGACGGCCCGCGGTGTCGCCCGGGTGGCAGAGCTGCCCTTCTCTTTGGGCTGAAGGCACAGGCCGCGGGGCGGATCGCGGAGCTTCCCCGGTGAGCGGATCGCCCCGGAACCCTCGACGCCCGGCACCAGAGCCCGATTTGTCAAATTTGCACCCGGGCCAGAGACGGGCTAAAAGGGTCTCATCTCGGTGGGAAAGCTGCGGGGGGCAGTTCGACGTCCGGGAGAGGGCTAGGAGCAGAACGAAATCATTCCCCGCGGGGTTAGCGGGTGGTAGCGTAGCGGTACGAGGGTTCGCCCTCACCGTCTTCGACACCGTCTTCGACACCTCGGTTCCCTTGGGGTCTTTGCTTCCACGCGAAGGCCACCTTGGAGCGAGCTACGGCTCTGGGGATGCCAGGTTTCAGGAAGCTTTTGTCTTCTCTCGTAGGGGTAGGGACGCGAGCGAGACTGCAGTACGAGATGCAATGGGGGGTGAGCCGCATTCCGTTGGGAATGTCACCCGTATTTAAAATACCCCACTTAGGGGAACACGTGTTGTCCGGTCCCGATACCTCCCCGGGTTCCGGAAAGTCGTCCATGTTCGAGGAGATTGTCTCCCTGGACCGGGGCGCACCCGGGAATGAACAACTAGAAAAAGGGGAAATCGCGATGCGATCCACTTTGAAGAGCACGATCCTCGGAGCCGCGGCGGCAGGCCTTCTGTTTGCGCCGTTGGCTTCCGCCAGTCAGGTCGAGGACCAGCTCCAGTCGATGCAAGACCGCATGTCCCAGATGGAAGAGCAGCTTCAGGCTACTCACGACGACCTGCGCGCCGCCAATGAGCGTGCAGATCACCAGGCAACCGTGATTCGGGACGCGGGTCTCGAAGACGAGCGCAGCGCCACATCGGCACTGTCTTCGTTCCTGTCGGACACGGAGTTCTACGGTTGGGTGAACTCGAGCTACACGCTCAACACCC
>CAJXIC010000342.1 GCA_913054385.1 uncultured Pseudomonadota bacterium | reverse complement strand
AGTTCGAGCTTCCACTGCTGGTTGTCCACCGCCACGATGCGCGAAGCACCGGCGATGCGGCAGCCCTGCAACGCCGCCAGACCGACGCCCCCGCAGCCGATCACCGCAGCGCTCTGACCCGGGCGCACCTTTGCGGTATTGAGCGCGGCGCCGAGACCCGTGGTGACACCACAGCCGATCAGTGCCGCGCGGTCGAGAGGCATATCGTCGCGGATCTTCACCAACGCGCGCTCGTGGGTGAGCATCTGTTCGGCGAAGGAGCTGAGGTTCGTCATCTGGAAGAGCGGCTTGTCGCCACACGAAAGGCGCGGCGTCTCCTCCATGCCACGCCCGAAATCGAGGCCGGAGCTGCAGAGGTAGGGCTTGCCCGTGAGGCAGAGTTCACAGACTCCGCAAAACGCCGAAAGGCAGCCGATCACATGGTCACCGGGCGCGAAGGCCGTGACCCCCGGGCCCACCTCTTCGACGATACCCGCCGGTTCGTGCCCCAGCACGCAGGGCGGCGGCATCGGCAGGCTGCCTTCGATGACATGCAGATCGCTATGACAGATTCCCGAGGCCGCCGTACGCACCAGCACCTCGCCTTCTCTCGGCTTGGCAATCTGGACTTCCTCGACCGCCAGGGGCTTCCCCCGCTCCCAAAGAACAACAGCCTTCATCTCGCGATTCTCCTCAAAGTTTCGATCGGTTGTGCAGCCCTTTTAGGGGATGCACACCTCGGGTAGCGGATGGCGGTAGAGCCGTGCCGCGTTTTCATGGGTGATCTTGCGGATCTCTTCGACCGGGAGGGTCCCGAGGACGTCGTCGATCACCTGCTGGGTGTCGGGCCAGGTCCCATCGCCGTGGGGATAGTCCGACTCGAAAAGGATGTTTTCGACACCGATGACTCCGCGCGTGCTGATCGTCGACGGGTCGTCGATCATGCAGAACCAGAAGTTGCGCCGCAGCGTGTCCGAGGGCGAGCAATTCTTGTCCAGCCAGCCCGTGCCGTAGCCCGAGCGACTCATCAGGTTGTCGACGCGGTCGATCAACATCGCAACCCATCCGATCCCACCTTCGGACATCGCGATCTTGAGCGTCGGGTAGCGAACCGCCCAGCCACTCCACAGCCACTCGGCGCAGGCCGAGAGCGCCATCGGTCCAAAGAGCGTGGCGCCGAGTTCGAGCATCGGCGCGCCGGCCGGCATCTCTGCGAAGCCCGAAGAACCCACGTGCAGGTTGAGAACGGTTTCCGTCTCGGCACAAGCGCGGATAATCGGCTCCCAGTAGTCATCGAAGACCGAGGGATAGCCGATGCGGTGCGGCTGCTCGGGCATCGTCACCGCGGTAAAACCGCGCTTTGCGTTGCGCCGAATTTCTTCGGCGCCCTTTTCGGGATCCGCCAGGTAGGTGATGCCGAGGGGCACGATCCGATCGGGGTAGGCCTGATGCCACTCCTCGAAGAGCCAGTCGTTCCAGGCGCGAACACAGGCGAGCCCCAGTTCGCGATCCTTCGTCTCCGAGAAGAGCGTGCCGCCGAAGCCGGTCACACCGGAAGGGAAATTCACCGACGCCCAAATGCCGCCGATGTCCATGTCCTTGATGCGATCTTCGATCTTGAAGCAACCCGGGCGGATCTCGTCGAAGCGCGCGGGCTCGACCCGGTGGTCTTCGCGGGGCCGACCCGCCACGCACATGAAGCCGACCTGGAAGTAGGGCTTCCCCTCGAATTGCCAGACCTCGTGGCCTTCGGCGGTTTCGACCACACGCGGTGCGCGCTCCTGGAGTTTCGCCGGAAGCCGGCCCTCGAAGGTATGAGGCGGCTCGACGAGGTGGTCATCAACCGAGATGAAGGTGTACTTCACCTCCCGGGGCTCGGGGTCGGGAAGCAGCGGGCGGGTGACGGGGCGCTTGATCCCGAGCTTGACGACCTCAACCATACCGGGGGGGCTCCTCGTGCAGCGCCGACGGGCATCGGCACGCGGAAGGAACCCTACCGCCTGTCAGCGGGCGTTCCAAGCCCCGTGGGGCTTCGGGATGCAAGCGCACACACTCCTGCGGCATCATCCCCTCATCCCCCGGGCCGTACCCGACCGGGCGACCTCCTGTCGAGGCCCCCGAAAACCTGCTGATCGTGAACATGTTCGACGACGAAGCCAGACTCTCTGCTCTTTTCGACGTACTTCCCGAATCGCTGGTGGTCGTCGAACCCGGCGGTGCCTTCTCGTTCGCGAGCCCGGGTCCCGGCTTCACTCCGGGTGCAAACCTGGCCGAGTTGATCGCCGGTATCCATATCGACGACCGCCCGAAGATCCAGGCGCTCGTCGAAAAATGCTTCGCTTCGCCGGGTTCCTACGAAGAAAGCTTCCGCACCCCGGGCGGTGACGCCGCCTGGCTCTGGCAGGAGTGCAGCGCCGCGAGCCAGCTCGGACCCGACGGAACGCGGCGAGCGCTGCTGCTCTGTCGCGACGTCTCGAGCCGCATCGCGGCGGAAGACGTCCTGCGAGAGGAAGAGGAGCTCTACCGGGAACTCGCCGAGAACGCGACCGACTTGATCATCGAAGTCGACGACACCGGTCGCATCCTCTACATCAGCCCAAACGCGACGAAGCTGGTCGGCGTGGCACCCGAGGAGATCATCGGAAACGCGATCTCGGTCTTCCAGGGAAGTTTCGATTCGGGGGAAATGTCCGCCTCACCCGAATCGGAGGCGGGGGTCTTCGAAGCCCTCCAGGAAACCCTCGCACTCGGCGGAACCGGGAACTTTCTCCGCTACCGGTTCCATCATCCCGACGGCGAGGAACGCTGGTTCGAGATGCGGGCGCGTAGCTTCACCCGCAGCGACGGAGCGATTCGCGTCGTCGTCATCTCGCGCGACGTGACCGAACGCATCCGCGCCGAGGCGGACCTTAAAAAGAGCGAAGAGCGCTATCGCATCGTTTCAACCATCAGCAAGGACGTGATCTCCGAGGTCCTTCCCGATGGCACACTCGGCTACGTGAGCCCGACCTGCGAAGAAGTGACCGGCTACTCGCCGGAAGCCCTGGTCGGCACCGATCCCCTAGGACTCGTCCACC
>CAJXIC010000341.1 GCA_913054385.1 uncultured Pseudomonadota bacterium | reverse complement strand
GCGCAGAGGGCCTCCGCCACCTCGAACCCGCGGCGTTTGCCGTCGCAGAGGGCGATCATTTCCGGGCCGCTGCCGGAAATTTCGACCGCCCGTTCCGGCAGAACGACCGTCGTTGTTCCCCGCGCATCCGGAGCGCGCAGCTTTGCAAAAGGCACCAGCCGGGGCCTCGAGGCCGCGGCATCGACGGCATCGAGCAGCGCCCAGAGGATCTCGCATTTGCGTTCGAGCGCCGCGAGGCAGCGCTGCTGGTCTTCGCGCGAGATCGCGTTTCGCAATACGAAGCCGAGTCCACCCCGCGCGTCGCGCGGCGCCTTGACGGTGCGGCTCCGGAAGTAATCGTTCCCGCCCTCGCCGATCCACGCGTAATGCTTTTCGAAGGCTGCGATCCGAACGTGCATGATTTCAGAGGCGTAGAGTTCGGTGAGTGACGCTGCCACTGATTCGAGGAGATCGTGTCCCTCGACGAACTCGACGTAGGCATCGCCGGCGCGTCGAACTCCGGGCAGGATGGCTTCGAGGGTCTCCACCTCTCCACGGTCGAGCCCCACCGCCTCGGCCAACTTCAGCCACAGCGCGAGTCCGCCCTCCCCGGCCTTGCGCCCGTCGTGATCCTCGATCCGCACAATCCAGTCCCGGCGGAAGGCGGCGTCGGGAGATTTCGAGAGGATCATCCCGTCCTTGATCGGGATGCGCGTCTGGTAGTAGTAGCGGTTGCGCACCCAGATGCGGATGGCGTCCCGGTCGAGTTGGCCCTCGTGCATTCGCAGGTTGAAGGGGTGGCGGTGGTGGTAGCGCCGGTCGAGCAGGTCGCGAAGCGCCGCTTCGAAGGCCGAGGCCCCCCGCGCCTCGCTCACAACTCGATTTCCATTCCGTCAAAGGCGATCTCGAGACCGGCGTCTCGCACCGAAGCCGCCTCCGGCGAAGCGCGATCGAGCATCGGGTTCGTGTTGTTGAGGTGGATGTAGAGGCTGCGCCCCGGGAGACCCTGCAAGCGCTCGAGGCTGCCACCCTCCCCGCCGACCGGCAAATGCCCCATGGCGTGGGCGTCGGGAGCGCCGGGCCGCATCGTCAGCAACTCGTCGGGAGTGTAGAAGGTGCCATCGACGAAGCGACAATCGGCGGCTTCGAACTCGGCCATGGTGCCGCCGTCGAGGCTCTGGATCCCTGCCGCGTACACCAGGCGTCGTCCGCTCCGGGTGTCGGTGATGCGCAGGCCCACGGTCGTGTCCGCGCGGTTCACAGCGAGTTGGCCCAGGTAGGACGGCACCTTCCCGGGCACCGGGAAGAAGCGCGCCTCGAGTTCCCCCTTCGCGTCGAGGGGGAAGCCAGTGTCGAGCTCGACAGTGCCCCAGGCCGGTTCCATCAGCCGGAAGGCGGCGTTGTTCGCGAGGATCGTCTCGCGCACCCACGGTGTCGACGCGATCCGGTAGGGCAGCGACTCGCGCAGGATCAGAAGGCCCAGGGTGTGATCGAGGTCGGCGTTCGTCAGCACCACGGTGTCGAGGGGGAGGTCGCGTGTTCCGGGTCGGGGATGCAGGCCCGAAAAGCGCGCGAACTGGTCGCGGATGTCGGGGCTGGCGTTGATCACCGACCATGTTTCGCCGCGGGCGGATACGGCGATCGAGGGTTGCGTGCGCGGCGGCACGTCCGGGTCTCCTCGCCGTGCCCGCACCGAATACGTGCCGCCGCAATTCCACTGCGGAAGCCCGCCGCCGGCGCTCGAACCCAGGACCCTGATCTGCATGGCACTCCCAAGGGTAGTGCGTCCGGAGCGTGGAGGGGTGGCGCCGAAGTCGGCGCCGGCTCAGCGGGGCTCGACGCGTTCGATGCCGATGCGCAGCGCTGCGCCGCCGACCAGGGTTTCGGAGACGCTGCTCCCAGAGAAATCCGCGAGGTCCCGGATTTCAACCGAGAGGGTTTGTTCGAGGAGCGTGTCACGGTGCCGCTCCACGGCCACCTGGAAGTTTTCGGGCAACTCGAGGTAGAGAGCGATGCGATCGCTCACGTTTAGTCCGGCGTCCTTTCGCGATTGCTGGACCGCGCGGATCAGGTCGCGCACGCGCCCTTCCTCTCGCAGCGACTCGTCGATTGCGAGGTCGAGGACTACGATGGCGTCGTTCCCGGGGAGGGACTCGCAGGCGATCCCTTCTTTCGGGCGAAGATTCCACTCGAACTCCGAGGCTTCGAGGATGTGGCCCGCCACGCGGACCCGTCCGTTGCCCGCAGCTTCCCACTCGCCGCGCTTCGAGGCAGCAATCACCGCTTTGGTCTCGCCTCCAAGGCGGGGCCCTACGGCGCGCGCGTTGACCTTCAACTCGAAGCTCGCATAGGCGTCGATTTCGTCGCTGAAGCGAATCGCCTTCACGTTCACCTCGTCGGCGATCAGCGCGGCATGGGCCGAGAGGCCGTCGAGTTTCGCGCCGGCGATCAGGAGTTCTGCGAGCGGTTGACGCACGCGGATGTCATGGGCCGCACGCAGTGACAGCGCGACTGAGCAGACGTCGCGTGCGCGGTCCATGCTCTCAACCAGCGCGGTGTCCAGGGCGAAGTCTTCGCTTTCGGGCCAGTCGGTCAGGTGGACGCTCGGTTCCCCGGTGAGCCCACGGAAGATGGCCTCGCTGACGAAGGGCAGCAGCGGTGAGACCGCGCGGCAGAGTGTCACGAGAACCGTGTAGAGGGTGTCGTAGGCCGCCTGCTTCGAGGCGTCGTCGCCGCTCGCGCTCCAGAAACGGGAGCGGCTTCGCCGGATGTACCAGTTGTTGAGTGCGTCGAGGTGATGCACCACGCGGTGGCAGGCGATCGAGATCTCGTAGGCGTCGAGGTCGCGCTCGAGGCCTTCCACCAGCAGCCGCGTCTTGGCCAGGATGTAGCGGTCGAGCAGGCCTTCTGCCTGGCCAATCGGGTTCGCGCGCACGCCGTCGGCGTTCGCGTAGAGCGTAAAGAAGGCGTAGGCGTTCCAGAGAGGGTGGATCGCCTGGCGCACGGATTCGGCGATCAGCGCGGTGTCGCGGCCGATGCGGAGTTCGCCGCCGCGCATCACCGGAGACGAGACCATAAACCAGCGCAGGGCATCGGAGCCG
>CAJXIC010000340.1 GCA_913054385.1 uncultured Pseudomonadota bacterium | reverse complement strand
AAGCGCCAGATCAATGCCACCGCCGCCACGCCGAAGCCGCCGAGCGCCACCCACGAGCGACCGGGAATCCGCACCAGGGGCAGGTAGCTCGCGCCCACGAGCAGGGTCAGGAGGGCCACCCCCATGTCCTTCTGCAACACGATCAAGCCCACCGGGAGTGCCACCAGCAGGCAGGGCAGCCCCAACTGGCGGAGCTTCGTGATCTCGCCAGCCGGGTACCGCGCGAAGGTCGCGGCCATCGCCAGCACCAGGGCGATCTTCGCGTATTCCGAGGGCTGGAAGCGCCCCTCAAAAAGCCACGCCTGGGCGCCGCGCGTCACCGGCGCAAAGAGCAACGTCGCCACGAGCAATGCCGCACTCGCAAAATAGAGGGGCAGCGCGAGCCTCTCGAAGTGCCGGTAGTCGACAAAGAGAATCGCGACCAACACCGTCAGCGAGAGCCCCAGCGCCATCAATTGACGCCGCACGCCATCGGAGAGGACCAGGGGCTCCCCGGGGTGGGTCGCCGAGACGAGGTTCACGAGGCCGAGCGCAAGCAGCGCGCCGGCGAGCCCCAACAGGACCCAGTCGAAATCCTGGATGGTGCGGCGCTCAACGAGTCGCAAGCTTTTCGCCTCCCGCGGAGGCCGGTCGTCCGTGCTTCTCGAAATAACGCTCGAGGACTGCGCGTGCGATCGGCGCGGCCGTCCTCCCCCCGCTCTCTCCATGTTCCACCACCACCGCGACGACGATCTCCGGCGCCTCCGCCGGGGCGAAAGCCACAAAGAGGGCGTGGTCACGCAGGCGCATCGGAATCTCGCCCGCTGCGAACTTCTCGACGGCGTCGAGGCTGACGACCTGCGTGGTGCCTGTCTTCCCCGCCACCTGTACGCCGGGGACGCGGGCGCGGGCGCCGGTCCCCGTCGGGCCCTGCACCGCCTGCACCAACGCGTCGGTCAATACACCGATCTGCTCGGGGTCAAAGCCCGCAATGCCGTCCACGCGGCTGGGGATCCGCCGGATCACCCTCCCGTCCCAGGTCTCGAGGCGGTCGACCAGCCTTGGGACCACCCGCTCACCGCCGTTTGCGATCGCGGCATAGGCCACCGCCAACTGGATCGGCGTCACCAGGTTAAAGCCCTGTCCGATCGAAGCGAGGACCGTCTCGCCCTTCTGCCAGCTCGCGTTCCGATTGCGACGCTTCCACTCGCGGCTCGGCACCAGCCCCGACTTCTCGTTCGCCAACTCGATCCCAGTCGGCTCCCCGAGCCCCAGCCGACGAGCGACCGCCGCGATCCGGTCGATCCCGAGTTCGAGTCCAAGGCGGTAGAAGTAGACGTCGCAGGAACGCAGCAACGCCTTCGCGAGGTCGACGGCGCCGTGTCCCTTGCGCTTCCAACAGCGATAGACGTGAGTGCCGAGCCGGAAATACCCGGGACAGAAGGTCGTCTTCTCGGCGTCGAAACCGGGGGTTTCGAGGGCCGCCGCCGCGACCACCGCCTTGTAGGTCGAGCCCGGCGCATACTGCCCGGCCAACGCACGATTCTGTAGCGGCTTGCCGCTGTCATCACGCAGGGCACTCCAGGCGGCGGCATCGATACCGCCGGCAAAGAGGTTCGGGTCGTACCCCGGCTGCGAGACCAGGGCGAGCACGTCTCCATTGCGCGGGTCGAGCACCACCACCGCACCCGCGCGGGGAGCCGCCTCGCTCGCCCCTTCCTGGAAGGCTTCGACGGCCGCCCGCTGCAGATCGAGGTCGAGGGAAAGCACCAAACGGCCCCCCGGAATGGCGTCGATCTCGTCGAGAATCTCCACCTCGCGACCGTGGACGTCGACAACCCGGTTGCGTCCCCCGGTGCGGCCCCGAAGATGGGTCTCGAAGCCCGCCTCGAGCCCGGCTTGCCCGACGATATCGCCGGGCTGGTAGCCCTGTGCGCGGAGGGTTTCGAGTTGGCGCGCACCGATCTCGCCGATGCTCCCGAGAAGATGCGCGGCTCCGGGGCCGTCGAGATAGAGCCTGCGCGGCCGACTGTCGGTCACCACGCCGGGCAGCGCGTGTCGGTGGGCTTCGACGCGGGCGAGGGCGGCCCGGTCGAGATCCTCGGCGATCACGATCGGACGGAAGCGATCGCGACCGCTCGGTGTGCCCACGCGTTCGGCGACAGCCGCCGGGTCGAGATCCAGCAGCGCGCCGAGCATCACCCAGGTCTTCTCGGGGTTGGCGAGTTCGCTCGGAATCACCGAGACCCGGTACGCCGGTCGCGTCGTGGCCAACAGGCGTCCCTCGCGATCCACGATGTCGCCCCGCGGCGCCTCCACGCGCTCGGTCCGCACCGAGTTGCGAACCGATCGATCGAGCAGGTCGGCGCCATCGACGATCTGCAACACGAAGAGACGAAGCCCCAGAATCCCGAAGAAGACCACCAGGCCGGCGGCGAGCCAGATGATGCGCGACTCGACGACCGGATCGGGGCCCGCGTGGATCCGGTGGTCGCGCTCGCCGGGGCCGATCACGCCGCACCCGAACGCGATTCGAGCGGGACCGGACGATTGCTCGCGACTTCGTCGCCAGCGAGCCAGCCGAGCCAGAGTGCGAGCCCGGCCGAGACCCCCGGAGCGAACACCCCGTTGATCGCGGCGTGGATCGCCAGGTCAATCCCCCAGGCCCAGGCGGGGAAGGGAGCCCCCGTCAGCAGCACCGTCAGCGTCGCCGCGAGGCCTGCCGTCAGCACGGTGGCGAGTGCCGCAAACAGAGCCAGGGCGACGCTGCCGCGGAGATAGAGTGGGCGGCTCAGCTTTGCCGTCACGACAAAAACCACCAGGTAGAGCAGCGCGTGCTGGCCAAACAGCGACCCGGAAACCGCGTCGACCCCGAAGCCGAGGGCGGCGACCAGCCAGAGCCCCGCGGTGCGACCCTGCCAGTGCAGGCCCAGGGCCACCACGCCGAGCAGCAGCACATCCGGTGCCAACGCAAAGGGCAGCACGCGAGTAAGGGCGCCCTGCAACGCGAGCACGGCCATTCCGAGCAGCCAGGTCGCGATCCCCCGCTTCATCGCGCAGCCGTCTCCTCTCGCCCCTCGCCAGCGCCGTAGAGCAACTCCATGCTCGGCGCGCGAAACAGCATCACGAAGACC
>CAJXIC010000339.1 GCA_913054385.1 uncultured Pseudomonadota bacterium | reverse complement strand
CATGGGCGGTTCCCCTTCGCCCGGTACAGGACCGCGTGCCGAGCCCCCACGCGCACCCGCAGACCGGCCGGCAGTTCCAGTACGCGCCCGGGCGCTGCCCCGGCCAGGAACCGCGAGAAGCGCTTCAGGTGCGTTTCGCGGACATCTCGAGCCGCACCCCACTGCGCCATCGCCTGCCGGGCCAGCCTCAGTGCGAGAGCCTCGGGGAGCGCCTGCCAGCCCCGGCAGTCGATCTGCAACACCCCGTCGCGCTCGCAAAAGCGGCGCGCCGCCTCGACCTCGACCAGTCCCTCGATCCAGTCCCGGTCACGCTCCTGGGCGCGCGCCAGCCTGCCCACCGCCTCCGACAAGCGGGGATTGAAGTGTTCGCGCAGCAGCGGAAGGATCTCGCGCCGCAATCGGTTTCGGGTGTATCGCAGGGACGCGTTCGAGGAATCTTCGCGCCAGCAAAGCCCCGCAGCACCGGCATATTCCTGGATGAGACTCCGCGGCACCTCGAGCATCGGGCGCAGCAGAAACCCGTCCTGCGAGCGAACCCGGATCCCCGCAAGCGCGTCCGGGCCGCAGCCTCGCAGCAACCGCAGCAACACCGTTTCGAGTTGATCGTCGGCGTTGTGGGCGGTCACCAGGCGAGTCGCCCCCCAGTCGTCGGCGATTTCGCGAAGGGCTTTGTAGCGGAGCGTGCGCGCGGCTTCTTGCCGCGTCGGCCGTTCACGGCTCGAACACCCCTCGCGCAGCGCATCCGGCCGCACGCTGCGGCCGTAAACCGCGACCCCGAGTTTCGCCGCGAGGTCCCGCACCGCCGCCTCGTCGGCATCGGATTCCGCACCGCGCAGGCCGTGGTTCACATGGCCCAGCGCCAACTCGAAGCCCCTTTGCCGCCCGAGCCCCGCAAGGACGTGCGCCAGGCAGACCGAATCGATGCCCCCGGAGACCGCGAGCATCAGGCGCTCCCCCGGCAAGCCGGCCTCTCCCAGGGACGCCAACACCGCCTCGCGAAGGCGTCGTCCGGGCTGCCGGCGCTCGCTCACGATCAGGGCGCGCTTGCGAATGAAGGGCGGGTGGCCATGAACCCGAGGGTACCGAAGAGCGGCCGTGGCTTCGCGGCCGGCGGCTAGGGGTTGCAAGCCGCCGCGTAATGGCCCCTCACCCCCTCGATCCAATCGAGAGCCTCGTCGGCAATCAGGCCCTGCTCGCTACTCGGCGCGCGCCCCTGCACCATCACCACCGTCAGCGGATGCCGCCCGCCGAGAAACGAGCTGAGTGCGCTCCGCAGCAGGCTGATAAAGGGCGAGCGCACGGGTTTCCCCTCGTAGAAGAAGGCGTAGGCGATCAACTCGACGTGCGATCCGTGGCCCTTGAAAAGCAGCCGGACCGGAAGCTCGCCCTGCGCGGTTTCGAGCACTTCCACTCGATCCCAGTCCTCGGCGAAGCCCCTCGGCAGCACCGCAGTGGGCCGAACGAGCATGTAGTAGGGGTCAAAAGTCCGCACCACCCGATAGGCGAAACGCGCCCCTCTCGTCAGCATCGGGACCGCGCTCCCCTCGCTCCACTGGATGCGGGTCTCCGAAAGGCGATCCACTCGCTGGTGGACTTCGAGCGTGCCCGGGGCCCGTGCGAGATCCCAAAAGCGATCCGGTCGCAGGCAATCGTCGTGGTCGCGTCCGGGGCCCGCGAGAAAAGTGACCGGAATCCACGCCAGCAGCACGAGCAGAAGCACCGCGATTCCGTAGCGCCCGGAGATCGGCGTCATTCGAACATGGCCCGAAGCGTTCGGCGGCCTGCCACGCAAGCCAGGATTCCAATCGCGACCGCGAAGGCCAGGGCCCCGGACACCGGGTGAAGCGCCGAGTCGAAGACCTCGGTTCCGAAGGCGCTCGCCAACAGCGCGAGCAGCACCACTCGGAAGATATTGGAGAGCAGCGCCGCAGGCAGAATCGCAGCGAGGACTGCCAGCTTTCGCCATCGTGAGGGAGCGAAGCCGGCCAGGCTCACCGCGGTGAAACTGCCCGCGTAGAGCGCCGCGAAACCACTGCAGGCATAGGTCACGTCGATGCTGAAGCGGGGCAGCGCCAGCAGCGTGTAATTCTGGTGGACCGCGTAACCCACGGCCCGCAAGGCCGCCGCGGCGCCCTCAGCGGTTAGGAGTCGCATCCCGAAGACATCCGAAACCGCCGTCGGGATCGGGATCATGAACACCGAGAGCGCCAGCGGCAGCGCCAGTCTCCGCGTTCGGCGCGCCCCAAGAAACAGCAACGACAACCCCGGCAGCGTCATCACGAAACCGGCCGCGGTCAGGTAGCGGGTCCCCAGCGAGACATCGGTCACCGCCATCAACAAGCCGACGACCAGCGGCACGAAACCCCAGGCGCTGGCCTCGGCCGGCCGATCGCCTTCGCCGCGCAAGAGACGCACCCCGAAATAGAGCACGGCCACGGGTACCAACAACCCGTGACCGTTCTCCCAAACACTCGCGGTCCACTGCCGATAGAACCAGGCCAGGGTCGGCGCGAAGACCACCGCGTAGACGACGGCCGCCAGCAGCACGCTCTTCGGGATGCCTCGCAGCGCCCGGGCAGTTTCGCGAACGTCGATGTCGTCGAGCGACGAATCGCCACCAAACGCCCAGCGCTGATAGGCAAAGACCCCCGCGCCTGCGACCACGGCCGCTGCGACTCCCCACGCAAGCCCACTCGGGCGAAACGGCCCCAGTGCAGCGAGTCCCGCGAAAACCAGAGCCCACCACAGGCTCCGTAGCGTTGAACGCCGCAAACTCTTCCTTCCCCCTGTCACCCGAAAACGCCTGCCCGATGCGTCCATTAGAGTGGCCGATGTGTCGCGAACGGGCAAATGCGCGACACCTGCACCGCCCCTGCAGAGCGACACGCTTCGCCGACTTCGCTATCCCCGGGTGCCGTGACACTGCCGACGCACAACCCCGCTGGTTGGCTCGCCCACTGGGCGGAGGTCGCCGGGGATCGCCCCGCGATCGTCGACGCGGCGCGCCGCCTCGACTTTCGGAAATTTCACGACCGTGTCACCCGACTGGCGGGCTGGCTCCGCGGGGCCGGCGTAGGCCCGGGCGACCGCGTTGCCTTGCTCCTGCGCAATGCCACCCCCGCAC
>CAJXIC010000338.1 GCA_913054385.1 uncultured Pseudomonadota bacterium | reverse complement strand
TTCCAGCGCTCGAGGTGGTGCGCGCGGCCGGCGATCTGCAGTGCCTCCGAGGCATCGGGTTGTAGGCGTAGGAGCCACGCGGTGACCATTCGGGCGTGTACGAGTTCTTTCGGCTCGGGGCCCGCGCCGACGTCGAGGCGGCGGAGATCGACGGCGCTCAGTTGGTCGATGGCGTCGAGCACGGCGGCGAGTGTGTCGGACATCGCGGGAGACCTCTCCTCGGTGGGCGTTCTGAAGGTCCCCCGAAAGAGGATCCTAGCGCTTGCCGCCTGCAGCGATTGCGCCGAGAATCGCTGTGCCCCGGCCCCGGCGAACCCGGAGAAGACATGTCCCTATCGGTCCTGACCCTGAACTTATGGCACGACTCGGGCCCGTGGAGGCAGCGCTGCCAACGCATCGGCGAGTGGATCGATCGCCTCGACCCCGATCTGATCGGGTTCCAGGAGGTCATCGACGGCGACGACTACGACCAGGTTGCGGAAATTCTTGGTGCGCGCGCCTATCACTGCGATTTCGTGAAGGCGAGCCCGTTCTGGGGCGAAGGCAAAGGTTCGTTCGGCAATGCCATCGCCAGTCGCTGGCCGATCACCCAGCGTTGGCCGCTGGTGCTGCCCGACCGCGGCGACGGCGAGACGCGCGCGGCACTCGGCGTCGCGATCGATGCGCCCGTTGGAAAGCTCACCTTCTGGTGTACGCACCTGCATTGGAAACTTCACCATGGCAGCGTGCGCGAACGGCAGGTGGTGGCGCTGGCGCAGGAGGTGATCGCACGCCGGGTGCGGGATGGCTTCCCGCCCATCGTGGTGGGAGATTTCAATGCGGAGCCCGACTCCGACGAGATCCGCTTCATGAAGGGGACGCATTCGATCGGGGAAAAGAGTGTGCTCTTCTACGACGCCTGGCAGGTGGCGGGCTGTGATGGGCCGGGGACCACCTGGTCGAACCGCAACGACTATGCGCGCACCGCCCTCGAGCCCGAGCGGCGGATCGACTACATCTTCTCGGGATACCCGCTGCAGAACGGGCTGGGCCACCTCGAAGCCTGTCGGGTCGTCTGCGACGACGCAGCGGGGGGGGTGTGGCCGAGCGATCACTTCGGTGTCTACGCCGAATTCTGCGACCAGCCCTCGAAGGAGAGCGACTAGTTCGCTTCGGGCTCGCTGGGCGGTGCGGGGTCGGCTCCCGCCGCCGCCGCCGCTGCCGGGTCCCCTGCCGGGTCCGCTGCCGGGTCCCCTGCCGGGTCCGCTGCCGGGTCCCCTGGCATGGTCGTCTGCGGGATTTTGGCCTCTCGGCGGCGGGCGTAGAGCTGCGTTGCGATCCCGATCAGCACGAAGGCCACGCCCGAAGCGGTACTCGTCCTGCCCGCGGTGAATAGGTCGCTGGCCAGCAGCAGCACGCCCCACAGGCCGATGAACCAGCCCGAGAAGCGAAGGATGCGGATGCTGCGGAGCAGGGGATCGGATTCCATGGCGTCCATCGATTGTGGTTCGCGTGCCGGCGTCCCAGCCGCTCCAGCGTGGCCGCAGTCTGCCACAGAGTGCCCCGACGCGCAGAAATCGAGAGGTTCGAGCGCTCGGACGTCGTTCGGGTTCTTTTCCCCACTCTTCGGGAGAGCGGCTTTAGCGCTCTTTTTCGGCCCGAATGCGGTCTTTTGGGGGGCCGAACGGGAGTTGTGACCCGATTTCTGCGAGTTGCCGCGGGGGCCCTCGAAAGAATTGGATTCTGTGCTATGATCCTTGGGTTCGATTGCGCATCAAAACCCGTCTCCGGCGGGTTTTTTCTTTTTGCGACATTTCGCTCTTTCTTCGTGCGGCTGGCTTCCCAGCCGTTCCCTCGTGGGTCCCCGATGTTGGCCGGTCCGCGATGCGCGCCCGGGCCTCGGGTAGGCTTTGTGGCCGCGCACCCGTTCCGTCCAGTCCGGCCTGCATCGCGCCCACCGCGAGGTCGCTTGGGCGTCGCCGTGGTCGGCGGACGAGCGTGGCCCGGACGGCAGCAAGCGAAGGGGAAGTGATGGCGAAGATCATCGGCAATCTCGAGCCGGCGGACGACTACACCCACCCGCTCGGCCCCGAAGAGAATTTCAACGAGAGCATGTACTTCAACTTCTTCGATCGCGACCGTGGGATCGGAGGTTTCATACGCCTTGGCAACCGCGCGAACGAAGGCCAGGCCGAGATGACGGTCACGCTCTACCTGCCCGATGGCCGAGTGCTCTTCATCTTCAAGCGCGCGCCGATCGATCACAACGATGCCTTCGACGCCGGCGGCGTTCGCTTCGAGGTGCAGGAGCCCACCCAGCGGCTGCGGACCACCTTTGCTGGCTCGATGGTCGAACTGCGCGAGCCACGCGAGATGGCGGACCCGAAAGCGGCATTCCGTTCGAATCCCATGCGGAAGGTCTCTCTCGATCTCATCCACGACGCGGTGGGGCCGATGTATGGCAGTGCCGGCAGTCGCGAGGAAGCTGCGCGTTCGGAGGAGAAGCAGTTCGGTAGGGCGCATTACGAGCAGCACATGCACGTAGTGGGCGAGATCGCTTTTGGCGACGAGCGCTTCCAGATCGACGGCTACGGCCTGCGCGATCATTCCTGGGGCCCGCGCTATTGGCAGGCAATCGAGCGCTACGAGTGGCTGACGATGAACTTCGGTCCGGACTTTGGCGCGATGGTCTCGGTGATCCGGCGCGACGCCGACCACGTCCGCCAGGGCGGGGTGATCGTGCGCGATGGCCAGCTCGAGTTGATCACGAAGGCGGAGATCGAGGCCGACTACGAAGAGAATGGCCTCTTCCACCGCCGCGTCCGAGCCCGGGTGGAGACCCGCGGCGGCGAATCCCTCGAAATTGAGGGAGTCGTCCGGTCCTTCATCCCGCTGCGCAATCGCCGGGCCGGCCTGACCACGCACATCGGCGAGGGGATGACGGAGTGGCGCTGCGGCGACCGCGTTGGCTTTGGCCTCTCGGAGTTCCTACGCCAGGTGTAGGCGGGGCGGATTCTGTCCCGGCGGTGGGGCAAACAAGCGTAGGCCCGCAGCTTCCGGGGGGGGTTAGAGCGCCGAGGGGCCTGAGCGCGCCCAGGCGCCCCCACGCGCCTTGAGAGGGCCCGTTTCGCCTCTGCTTTGGTAGA
>CAJXIC010000337.1 GCA_913054385.1 uncultured Pseudomonadota bacterium | reverse complement strand
GCGCGGCGCCCTCGAGCGCCTGCAACTCGCCCACAAAGGTGCCGTGCATGCGCAGCAGCAGACGCGTGAGGCCGGCCGGGGCATCGGGATCGAGGGGCTCGTTGAGGACCGTCAGCACGAAGCCGGGCCCATACTTCTCGAAGAGCGGCTGGGCGGCGGTGCCCTGCACGCTGGCCTCGATCATCGGCGCGAACTTCTGGAAGACCTCCACCACGGCGTCGACGTCGTCGGGGAGCGTGGCCAGCACATTCGCCTGGGCGTTGTCCTGGCGCACGAAACGGCTGTCGCGCGCGAGTTCGTGGTGGGGAATGAATCGTTTCACGGGAATCCTCCTTCAGAACGGCGGGCCCCGCTCCACCCCATAGAGTGCCGGAGACCGCGCGGTCGCTCAAGCGCGACGCGAAAGCCGGCCGTGCTTGACCTCTCGGCGGCTTCTGGCGAAGCTCAGGGGGTGCAGGGCGCCGCCCGGAAGCCGAAGCCCTTTAGAGTCTGCGAGAGAAGCACACTTTGGGACGCAAGATCCTCTTCGTGACGACCGACCAGCAGCGCTACGACTCGCTCGGCTGCAATGGTGAACTCTACGATCTTCGCAACGACCCCCTGCAATGGGAGAACCTGTGGGACGATCCCGCGCGGCGCTCGCTGCGTAGCGACCTGGTGGCCGACCTCTACGACCATCTCCCTCAGCCGCGCAGGCCGCCGTTGCCCGTCGAGGCACCGGCATGAGGTGGGGCGTGGCTCTACACTCGCGGTTGCAACGCCGGTTCTAAAGAAGGGGGACGCGATGGGTTTTTTTCAAAGGCTCTTCGGGGGCCGCTCGACCGAGGCCGCGGTCACCGAAGAAGAGATCGGTCGGGTCGAGGACTACTTCGCGAAGGTGGGTGTGATCGCGCTGAAGCTCGGTAAGCCTCTGGCGGTGGGCGATCGCATTCGGGTGAAGGGTCACACGACCGATTTCACCCAACCGGTGAAATCGATACAGATCGAACACGAGTCGGTGGAGCGCGCGAAGCGCGGGGCCTCGGTAGGCATCCGCGTGAAGAAGCGCTGCCGCCGCGGCGATCGGGTCTACCGGCAGGGCGCCTGAAGCGGCTGCGTGCGAGTCGGACGAGATGGGCTAGGTTCCGGCGCTCTTCACGAAGGTGCACGAGGAAATCGCCCATGTCCGAATTCGATGCCGTTCCCCGCATTCTCTTCAAGACCCGCAGCAACACCGAACTCGGTGCAGGGGGGGTCGCGCTGGGCGAGGATGGCTCGATCATGTTCGAAGGCGTGCTGAAGCAGGTGACCGAGTCGATGCTCACCTCCTACCCGCGGAACCTCCTCGGCTGCTGGACGACGAATCGCGCCAGCCTGCGCTACACGCGCGAAGAGATCGCCGACCGCAAGGTGCGCGATTTCGCGAGCGGCGAGACCCTCGACCTCGACGCCGTCCTCGCCCTGGCGGGGTAGCCAGCGAGGTGACGGGGCCGGGCAGGGACTGTTCGAGCACGCCACCCGTCGCGCTAGGCTTTCGGTGGTCGAGAAGGGTGTTTCCCGGCCGCGCGCCTCCCATCAGCAAGAAGGGCCCCCGATGCAGAAACCCGACATTGCCAACGACCCCCGTCTCGACCCCCGCATCAAGGCCCTGCTCGGCGCCTTCCCGGATCCCGAGATTCGCAACTACGACACCCGCGAAGAAATGCTGGCCGCGCAGAATACGCCCGAGGCCGAGGAGAGCCGGAAGGCCCTCGAGGCCTTCATGCAGCTATGCGACAACGACGACGTGGCGCCTTCGAAGGGGCTTTCGGTTTCGACCCTCGACTTCACTTCGCAGCCCGATGGCAACAGCATCAAGGTGCTCTTCACACGCCCCGAGGGCGACGAAGTCGTCCCCTGCATCTACTACATCCACGGCGGCGGCATGATGATCCTCTCCGCCTTCGACGGGAACTTCAAGGCCTGGGCGCGGTTGATGGCCGCACAGGGCGTGGCCGTGGCGATGGTCGACTTCCGCAATTGCATGAGCCCCTCTTCGGCGCCCGAGGTGGCGCCGTTTCCGGCCGGCCTCGACGATTGTGTTTCGGGCTTCCACTGGCTGCGTTCCCAGGCAGCTGCACTCCGCATCGACCCCGACCGCATCGTGATTGCCGGTGAGAGTGGTGGCGGAAACCTCACCCTCGCCACCGGGATGCGCCTGCTTCGCGAGGGGAAGGCGGATGCGGTCAAGGGCCTCTACGCCCTGTGTCCCTACATCGCGGGGCACTGGCCGCTGCCCGAATACCCTTCTTCCACCGAGAACAACGGCATCCTGCTCGACCTCCACAACATGGGCGGGGCGCTTGCCTACGGCATCGACGAACTCGAGAAGAAGAACCCGCTGGCCTGGCCGCGCTTCGCCCAAGAAGCCGACGTGCAGGGTCTCCCCAAGGTGATGGTCAGCGTCAACGAATGCGATCCGTTGCGCGACGAGGGGATCGCCTTCTACCGCATGCTGCTGGCCGCCGGGGTGCCCGCCCGCTGCCGCCAGGTGATGGGTACCGCGCACGCTTCGGACACCATGGTGATCCTGTGCCCCGACATCTGCCGTGACACCGCGCGCAGCATCGCCGACTTCGCCCGCGAAGACTGAGCGTCCGCCGGGGCGGGCCTCAACGCAGGCTGCGGAAGCAGTTGCGCACTTCGGTGACGAAGGTCTCGGGTTGCTCGAAGGCCGCGAAGTGCCCGCCCTTGTCGAGTTCGTTCCAGTAGAGCAGCCCACCGAAGTGTTTCTCCGCCCAGCGTTTCGAGGTGCGCATGATCTCCTTCGGGAAGATCGAAGCCCCTACCGGCACCTGCACCGGGTCCATCGGAGGGTTTCGAAAGCTCTCCCAGTAGAGCCGCGCCGAAGACGCTGCTGTGCCCGGTAGCCAGTAGAGCATCACGTTGTCGAGCAACTCGTCGCGGCTGACGACGTTCTCGGGGTGGCCGTCGCAATCCATCCACGACCAGAACTTTTCGAGGATCCAGGCGGCCTGGCCGCTCGGCGAATCCGTGAGCCCGTAGCCCAGGGTCTGGGGCCGTGTGCTCTGCTGCTTCGAGTAGCCCGAGTCCCAATCCTGGTAGTGCTTCATGCTGGCCAGCGCCCCCTGCTCGGTCGCCGAGAGATCGTTC